>NZ_JBSGXP010000001.1:0-186617 GCF_053610105.1 Kitasatospora sp. NPDC054939
GCCCACGGACCCGCGACGGGTCCGTGGGCCGCCGCCGTGCGCCCGCGGCGCGGCTACTCGGTGGGCTCCAGCCCGGCCCGCAGCAGGCCGTAGGTGTAGGCGTCCTCCAGGGCCAGCCAGGAGGCCGCGATGACGTTGTCCGCCACCCCGACGGTGGACCAGGTGGCACTGCCGTCGGCGGACTCGATCAGCACCCGGGTCTTCGAGCCGGTGCCGTGCTGGCCCTCCAGGATGCGGACCTTGTAGTCCACCAGCTCCATCCGGGCCAGCTCCGGGTAGACCGGCTCCAGCGCGGCCCGCAGCGCCTTGTCCAGCGCGTCGACCGGGCCGTTGCCCTCACCCGTGGCGATCTTCCGCTCGCCCTTGGACCAGAGCTTCACGGTCGCCTCGTTGCCGGCGTTCCCTTGCGGCCCCTGCTCGCTGATGGTCCGCCAGGACTCCAGCGCGAAGAACCGCTGCCGGCCGCCGCGCACCTCGTCCCGGAGCAGCAGCTCGAAGGAGGCGTCCGCGGACTCGTAGGTGTAGCCGAGGCTCTCCTGCTCCTTGACCCGGGCGACCACCCGGCCCGCCAGGTCCCGGTCGGTGGAGAGGTCGTAGCCCAGCTCCTTGCCCTTCAGCTCCACCGAGGCGCGGCCCGCCATGTCGGAGACCAGCATCCGCATGGTGTTGCCGACCGCCTCCGGGTCGATGTGCTGGTACAGGTCCGGGTCCACCTTGATCGCCGAGGCGTGCAGCCCGGCCTTGTGCGCGAACGCCGAGAAGCCGACGTACGGCTGGTGGGTGGAGGGCGCCAGGTTCACCAGCTCGGCGATCGCGTGCGAGATCCGGGTCATCTCGGCGAGGCGGCCGGACGGCAGCACCCGGCGGTCGTACTTGATCTCCAGCGCGCCGACCACCGGGAACAGGTTGGCGTTGCCGACCCGCTCGCCGTAGCCGTTGGCCGTGCACTGGACGTGGGTGGCGCCGGCGTCCACCGCGGCCAGGGTGTTGGCCACCGCGCAGCCGGTGTCGTCCTGGGCGTGGATGCCGAGCCGGGCGCCGGTCTCCCGCAGCACGTCCGCGACGATCTCGCGCACCCCGCCGGGGAGCATCCCGCCGTTGGTGTCGCAGAGCACCACCACGTCGGCGCCGGCCTCGTGCGCGGTGCGGACCACCGCCAGCGCGTAGCCGCGGTTGGCCTTGTAGCCGTCGAAGAAGTGCTCGCAGTCGATGAACACCCGGCGGCCCTGCGACTTCAGGTGGGTGACGCTGTCCCGGACCATCTCCAGGTTCTCGTCCAGGGTGGTGCGCAGCGCCAGCTCCACGTGCCGGTCGTGGGACTTGGCGACCAGGGTGATGACCGGGGCGCCCGAGTTGACCAGGGCGGCCAGCTGCGGGTCCGCGGCGGCGCTGCCGCCGGCCCGGCGGGTGGCGCCGAAGGCGACCAGCTGGGCGTGCCGCAGGTCGAGTTCGGCCGCGGCCCGGGCGAAGAACTCGGTGTCGCGGGGGTTGGCCCCCGGCCAGCCGCCCTCGATGAAGCCGACCCCGAAGTCGTCCAGGTGCCGGGCGATGGCCAGCTTGTCGGCCACCGTCAGGTTGATCCCCTCGCGCTGCGCGCCGTCGCGCAGGGTGGTGTCGAAGACGTGGAAGCTGTCGTCGGGGTGACTGCTGGCCTCGGTCATGGCCGTGGGTTCTCCGTTCCGGGAGGTTTCGGTACTGCTCTGCCGGTTGCTCGTTCCGGCTCCACTGTCCAGCATCCCGCGCGCTCCCGGTGTCCCTCGGCCCCTTGTGGGGGCTCCGGCCGGTCCGGGGGCAAAACAAAAGACCCCTCGCGGGTGCGAGAGGTCTGCGCGCGGGTCTGGACGCTGGTGGTCGCTCCGCATCGGGTCCTGCGGGAGCGGTCACTGCGGACCGGCGCGCCTGCTGCTAATAATCAGCGAAAGCGAGGACACGCTCGCAGTCTGGCACATCGTCCGCGGACCGGCCTCCGCGTCTCGCCATCCGGGACACGGCGCGCCGGGCGGGCCGCCGGGCCGGCCGGGGCGCGGCCGGTCAGCCCAGCCGGTCGGTCGCCAGCTCGAAGCCGAACGGCTCGGGCAGCGCCAGGGGTTCGCCGATCGCGACCTCGTCGGTCGACCCGTAGTCGCCGTTCGCGGGTTCGAGGTGCAGGATGACCCGGTTCCACCGGCGGTCGACCAGCAGGTAGAGCGGGATGCCCGCGGCGGCATATCCCTTGCGCTTGGTGACCCGGTCCGTGGCGGCCCGGCCGGAGGTGACCTCCAGCACCATCAGCACCCCGTCCGGCTCCGCCCAGGGGCCGGCGTGCAGCAGCGCGCCCTCCTTGGCGAAGGTACCGTCCGGGATGTAGCGGCCGTCCGGGACGATCAGGCCCTTCGTCGCCGCGAAGTCGATGCCCTCCGGGCAGTGGCTGGCGATCTGCCAGACGATCCGGCCGATCATGGTCTCGTGCTCGCCGTTCGGCGGTGGGGCCACGATGATCTCCCCCTCGATGAGCTCGGCCTTGTACCCCTCAGGGGTGTCCAGGGCCAGGAAGGCTTCGAGGAGGTCGTAGTCCGGGAACTGCGGTGGTTCGGCATACCCGTGCGGCAGTGCGCTCACGGTCCCCTCCCTCATGTCGCCTGCACAACGAGTGGAACGGTTCGAGGCTACGCCCCCGGGCGCCGGGAGGGGAGCGGGGCGCCCGGGGTGCGGAGGGTGCCGGGTCAGACGATCCGGTGCAGCCAGCCGTGGGTGTCGGGGGCCTGGCCGCCCTGGATGGCGAGGAGGGCCTTGCGCAGCTGCATGGTGACCGGGCCGGGCTCGCCGTCGCCGACCGTCCAGTCGCCGCCGCGGGACTTGACCGAGCCGACCGGGGTGATGACCGCGGCGGTGCCGCAGGCGAAGACCTCGGTCAGGGTGCCGTCGGCGTTGCCCTGCTTCCACTCCTCGGTGGAGATCTTCCGCTCCTCGACGGCGAGGCCGAGGTCGGTGGCGAGCTGGAGGAGCGAGTCGCGGGTGATGCCGGGCAGCAGCGCGCCGGACAGCTCGGGGGTGACGACCTTGGCGTCCTCGCCCTCGCCGAAGACGAAGTACAGGTTCATGCCGCCCATCTCCTCGATCCACCGGTGCTCGGCGGCGTCGAGCCAGACGACCTGGTCGCAGCCCTTCGCGGCGGCCTCGGCCTGGGCGACGAGGGAGGCGGCGTAGTTGCCCGCGCACTTGGCGGCGCCGGTGCCGCCGGGGGCGGCGCGCACGTAGTCCTCGGAGAGCCAGACCGAGACCGGCTTGACGCCGCCGGGGAAGTACGCGCCGGCCGGCGAGGCGATGATCATGAAGAGGTAGGAGTTCGCCGGGCGGACCCCGAGCCCGACCTCGGTGGCGAACATGAACGGCCGCAGGTACAGGCTCTGCTCGGCCTCGTTCGGGACCCACGCCTGCTCCTGCTGGACCAGCAGCTCGACGGCCTCGACGAAGGCCTCGACCGGCAGCTCGGGCATGGCCAGGCGGCGGGCGGAGGCCTGGAAGCGGGCGGCGTTGGCCTCCGGGCGGAAGGTGGCGATGGAGCCGTCGGCCTGCCGGTACGCCTTGAGGCCCTCGAAGATCGCCTGCCCGTAGTGCAGGGTCATGTTCGCGGGGTCGATCTCCAGCGGCGCGTACGGCGCGAGCTGGGCGTCGTGCCAGCCGCGGCCCTCGGTCCAGCGGATGGTGACCATGTGGTCGGTGAAGACGCGGCCGAACCCGGGGTTGGCCAGCCGGGCCTCGCGCTCCGCCTGCGGCAGCGGGTGGGCGGAGGGCTTGAGGTCGAACGTGATGGGCGCCTGGGTGGGCGTGCTCATGGCTGTGTGTCCTTCACCGTGGGGTTGGTCCGGGCCGCCTCCGCCGGCGAGACGTTTCGGCGAACGGCTCCGAAACGGACGCACAACGACACGGCCCACTGTCGATACTCGCATCCAGAGGGCCGTGCCGAACAGTTGCCAGCTCCTTGGGGAGCTGCAAGCTGCGGTTATGCGCTCCGGCCCACCGGGCCGGAGCTTGTTCTCGCTCCCGGCCCCGTCAGCCGGATACTCGGGCGGCGAGCGCGTCGCCGACCTGGGAGGTGGTGCGGGTGCCGGTGCGCCCGGCCAGGTCCGCGGCGACCGCGGCCTCGACCGCGGCGGCCTCGGCGGGGTAGCCGAGGTGGTCCAGCAGCATGGCGACCGACAGCACGGTGGCGGTCGGGTCGGCCTTGCCCTGGCCGGCGATGTCCGGGGCCGAGCCGTGGACCGGCTCGAACATCGACGGGAACTCGCCGCCCGGGTTGATGTTGCCGCTGGCGGCCAGGCCGATCCCGCCGGTGACGGCGGCGGCCAGGTCGGTCAGGATGTCGCCGAACAGGTTGTCGGTGACGATCACGTCGAACCGCTCGGGCTGGGTGACGAAGAAGATGGTCGCCGCGTCGACGTGCAGGTAGTCGGTGGTGACCTCGGGGAACTCCCGGCCGACCTGCTCGAAGATCCGGGTCCACAGGTGGCCGGCGTGGACCAGCACGTTGTTCTTGTGGACCAGGGTGAGCTTCTTGCGCGGACGCGCCTGGGCCCGGCGGTAGGCTTCGCGGACGACCCGCTCGATGCCGTACGCGGTGTTCAGGCTGACCTCGGTGGCCACCTCGTGCTCGGTGCCGGTGCGCAGCGTGCCGCCGTTGCCGACGTACGGGCCCTCGGTGCCCTCGCGGACGACCACGAAGTCGATCTGCGGGTCGCCGGCCAGCGGCGACTGCACGCCGGGGAACAGCCGGCCCGGGCGGAGGTTGATGTGGTGGTCGAAGGCGAAGCGGAGCTTGAGCAGCAGCCCGCGCTCCAGGACGCCGGACGGCACGGACGGGTCGCCGATCGCGCCGAGCAGGATGGCGTCGTGCGCCTTCAGCTCCTCCAGCACGCTGTCCGGCAGGGTCTCGCCGGTGCGGTGGTAGCGCCGGGCGCCGAGGTCGTACTCGGTGGTCTCCAGCTTCACGTCGGCGGGAAGCGCGGCACCCAGGACCTTGAGCCCTTCGGCCACCACTTCCTGGCCGATGCCGTCACCGGGGACAACTGCGAGACGAATCGTGCGAGACATGCTCGGACCCTACTCCTGCGTTCCAGGGGGTGACATCTCGTGTCCACTATCCGGACGAACGCCCGGGCAGCCCGACGGCCGCCGGGAACGGGGGCTCGACCTTCGTCTGGTCGTGGGGGATCCCGGCTGCGACGTGGCAGCCGCCGGGGTTCCGGACTGCTCGGGCGATCACCGGGGGCGTCACCCCTTCGGGGGGCGTGCCGGGTGGTCGGGCGCCGGGGCCGCGCGCTGCGGGCCCCGGCGCGCGGGGCGGGTCAGGGCAACTGGAGGATCTGGCTGCGGGTGGCGTCCGGGTTGAGGTGGTGGAGGAGGAGCAGCCGGGGGCGGGTGCCCTCCGGGTGGTGCAGGTCGAGCACGGTGCCGGGCCGGACGGGCACGGCGACGGCGGGCGGTCCGGAGATCCCGGCCCGGACGGTGAGGGCGGGGTTGCCCGGGTCGAAGCCGAGGGTCGGCCGGGTGCCGCGCAGTCCGATCGCCGAGTACGCCTCGGCCGGGTCCGGCGGGCCGGCCGTGGCGACGCCGGTCCAGAGGCCGTAGCGCAGGCCCGGGCCGACGTTCGGCAGGGCGTCCAGCCGGACGGAGAGCACCAGGGCGTCGCTGTCCAGCAGGGCGGTGTCGGTGTCGCCCCAGCGGCCGTTCAGCGGTTGGACGTCGAGTTCCGCACCGGTGCGGGCGTCCAGGGTGCGGGCGACCAGGACGTCGCTGCCGCGCAGCCGGTCGGCCTTGACGTGGGCGTCGGTGGTGCCGTCGCCGTCGGTGTCGAGGGCGGCGCGGACGGCGAAGACGCCGACCGGGGTGGCGGCGGGGGCCCACACCTGGGCGCCGAGGTGGAGCCTGCCGTCGGCGACCGCCGCGCCCGCGGCGCGGAGGTTGGCCGCCCGGTCGCCGGGGCGCTGCACGCAGAGGTCCTGCGGGGCGGCCTCCCCCTCGGCGTCCTCGGGCCGGATACCGGCGCCGGCCTCGACCTCCTTGCCGCCGCCGTCGGCCGGGCAGTCCGCCCAGCGCTTCCCCTCGCCGCCGAGGGCGAAGGCGCTGAGCAGTCCCGGCCCTCCGCCGGGGGCCGAGCTGCCGTTGAGCGCGACCAGGGTGTCGCCGGCCGGGGTGCGGGCCTGCGCGGTGGCGGTGAGGCCGGTGGCGGGCCGGGGGGCGGCGTACACGGGCACCCGCAGCTGGGGGTCCCCGGTGCCGACGGGGGTGAGCAGCAGCCGGCCGGAGAGTTCGGCCCGGTAGCTGCGGGCCCGGCCGGCCTGCTGGACGGCGATGGTGGGGTCGGGGGCGCGGCCGAGTTCGCCGGGTACGGCCAGGGTGACGGTGACCCGGGCGCTGCCGTCCGCCGGGACGGTGACCCGGTCGGGGGCGATCTCGAAGCCGGCGCCGGGCACCCCGGTGGCGCCGGCCCAGCCGGTGCGGTACTCGATCGGCGTCCCGGAGAGGTTGCGGACCTCGACCTCCCGGGTGAGTCGCAGCGGCCCGTCGACCGGGACCGGCCCGAAGGAGACGCCGACGCTGCCGGCCGGGGCGCCCTCCCCGGCGGCGTGGGCGACGGCGGGGGTGCGGATGGCCCGGTCGACCCGGGCGCGGCCGGAGCCGGTGCGGGCGGGGCCGTAGACCGGGCCGGTGCGGTCGTCGCCGAGCCAGGTGTCCTCGGCGGTGTTCATCAGGGCGGCCTTGACCTGCTCGACGGTCCGGTCGGGGTGGGCGGCGCGGACGAGTGCGGCGAGGCCGGCCACGTGCGGGGCGGCCATCGAGGTGCCGTCCTCGCGCATGCCGCCGGTACCGGTGCCGACGGCGGCGGACCAGACGGTCTCGCCGGGTGCGGCGAGGTCGGGCTTGACGACGCCGGGCACGCCGATGCCGCGCGAGGTGAAGTCGGTGAGGGTGTCGGTGCGCTGCGGCTGGTCCTGGGGGACGACGCCGTGCAGGGTGTTGCCGGGGGTGGCGAGGGTGATCCGGACGGGGCCGTGTTCGGCGCCCTGCCGCAGCCGTTCGCCGTCGGCCCGGGCGAGCAGGACGGCGGGGATGCGGTCGTTGCCGGCGATCTCGGCGAGGTGGTCGTCGTCGGCGGCGAGCAGCGCGCCGATGGCGCCGGCGTCGGCGGCGTGGTTGGCGCGGACGGCGGAGCCGCAGGCGCGTTCGGATTCACGGGTGCGCCAGGCGAGGACGGCGATCCGGCCGGTGAGCCGCTGCCGGTCGGCCTCGTCGAAGGCGGTGCAGCCGTCGGCGCGGTCGGCGGGCAGGGCGAGTTCGCCGGTGACCTCGGTGGTGGACCAGCCCGGGTACTGGGTGCTCCAGTGGCCGGGCACGACGGCGGCGAGGGCTTCGGGGGCGAGCACCCGGATGCCGTCGGCGTCGCTGTGCCGGTCGACGGAGGCGGCGACGGCGAGGGCCCGCGGGGCGGTGCCGGGGCTGCCGCCGATGCCGTACACGTCGCCCTCGTTGCCGGCCGCGGCGACGACCACGGTGCCGAGGGCGGCGAGGTGGTCGGCGGCGACGGCGTCGATGTCGTCGGTGGCGCCGAAGCGGCTGCCGAGGGAGAGGTTGACGACGTCGAGGCGGTCGCCGAGGTCGCCGTCGCCGTCGGGGTCGGCGGCGAGGTCGAGCGCCTGGGTGAGCTGGTCGGTGGCGCCGCCGCAGCCGAACACCCGGATGGCGTAGAGCCGGGCCTCGGGGGCGGTGCCGGGGGCGACCTTGAAGGCGGCGGGGTCGAGGCCGCTGCGGTAGGGGCCGGTGTAGGGGCGGCCGTCGGCGGTGACGCCCTGGCCGGCGGCGGTGCCGGCGACGTGGGTGCCGTGGCCGTTGGCGGCGCAGTCGATGGGGTTGTCGTCGGGGTGCGGGACGGGCTGGTGGTGCGGGGAGGCGGGGTCGGGGTCGTAGTCGTCGCCGACCAGGTCGCGTCCGCCGACGACCTTGGCGGTGGGGAAGAGGTGCGCGGGGGCGGGGGCGGCGCCGTCGACGGAGCGGAAGGCCTCCTCGGTGCCGGGGCCGCCGAAGTCGGCGTGGGTGTAGTCGATGCCGCTGTCGACGATGCCGATCCGCATGCCGCGGCCGGTGGTGCCGTCGGTGCCGTCCCCGGCGGGGCCGGTCCAGGCAGCGGGGGCACCGGTGAGCGGCACCGAGTGCCCGTTCTCGCGCTGCTTGCGGACGATCGGGTGGACGGCGCGCACGCCGGGCAGGGCGCGCAGGGCGGGCAGCCGGTCGGCGGGGGCGCTGACCGCGAGGCCGGTGAGCAGGGTGCGGGTGCGGTAGAGCTCGCGGGCGGTGGGGGCGGCGGCGTGGACGGCCGCGGCGAGCCGGTCGAGGGCGTCGGTGGCCCGGGTCCGCTGGTCGGCGCCGGCCCGGGCGGCTGCGCGGCGGACGGCGTCCGGGGAGCGCAGGTCGCGGCGGGCGCCGTCGGCGGCCCGGCGCCAGGCCGGTCCGGCGGCCTCGGTGGCGAGTTCCAGCAGGACGGCCTGCGGGCGGGCGCCGGGCGGGTCCGCGGCGGGCCGGGTGGCGGTCGGCGGCCCTTCGGCGGTGCCGGCGGCGGCCGGGGCCGCGGTGAGTGCGAGCGGCCCGGCCAGCAGGGCCAGGGCGAGGCCGATCCGGGTGAGCGGTCGGCTGCGTGGTCGGGGGGACGGTCGGTGGACGGTGGTCGGCGGGTGCACTGGGCCCTCTCCCCCGGCCGGGGGACTGATCCGCATGCCGCGCCGCTGACGTCCGCCGGTGCGGACGTCGATCTCCCTTCCGGGAGCCCCAAATTAGGATGATCGCGCCGGAGAGCGCGAGCAACGTCCCTCGTTCGGGGGCTGCTTGCACTCTCCGGGGTGATACGGCGTCAGGCCGTTCGGCTCATTCGGACGATCTTCACCAGGGTCCGCAGGACGGTGGCCCGCAGCACGGCGGTACGCACGGCTGCCACCCGCTCAGAACCGGCCGGGGGCGCCGCCGTTGTCACGGCGGTCGAGGGCGCGCTGCAGGGCCGCGGCGGCGAAGGGGTTCGGCTCGGCGGCGCGCCGGCGGCGCGGGGCACGGGCCTGGGCGGCGGGGGCGGGGGTGGCGTGGCGGTCTGCGGTGGGGGGCATACCGGGGCTCCTTGGAAGCGGTGCGCGCACGGGCGCGCTGAGGGTGGGGAGAGGAACGCCGGGCAGGGATCGCCTGCCGCCGGAGCGTACGGCGCACACGGGCCACGCACCCTGGCTTCAGGGGTGGCTCACCGTATGGCACTTTCCACGGTACGGGCAGGGCCCGGCGATGTCTGCACGAATAGTTGGATTTCCTAGTATCTGAGACGGGACCCACCCGCGCGCCGCGGCGGGAACGCCGAGGGCCCGGCCACCGCGGGGGTGGCCGGGCCCTGGCGTACGGGCTGCGGGGCTCAGGCGCCGAGGTCGACCGAGCGGGCGAAGCGGGCGCCGATCTCGCCGGCGATCGCGGTCAGCACGTCCTGCGGGATCTGGCTGTCCACCGTGATGGAGGCCAGCGCGCCGCTGCCGTCGCGGGCGACCTGCATGCCGGCGATGTTGATGCCGGCGTCGCCGAGGTGGCGGCCGAGGACGCCGACGACGCCCGGGCGGTCCTCGTACTTGAAGAAGGCCATGTGGTCGGTCAGCGCGACGTCCACGTCGAAGGCGTCCACGCCGACGATCTTCTGGGTCTGCTTCGGGCCGGCCAGGGTGCCGGAGATGGCGATCTCCTCGCCGTTGCCGAGGGTGCCGCGCACGGTGATGACGTTGCGGTGCTCGGGGCTCTCGCTGGAGGTGGTCAGGCGGACCTCGACGCCGCGCTCCTGGGCGAACAGCGGGGCGTTGACGTAGGACACGGTCTCGGCCACGACGTCCTCGAACACACCCTTGAGGGCCGAGAGTTCGAGCACCTTGACGTCGTGCTGGGTGATCTCGCCGCGTACCTCGACGTCCAGCCGGGCGGCCACCTCGCCGGCCAGCGCGGTGAAGATGCGGCCGAGCTTCTCGGCGAGCGGCAGGCCGGGGCGCACGTCCTCGGCGATCACGCCGCCCTGGACGTTGACGGCGTCCGGGACCAGCTCGCCGGCCAGCGCCAGGCGGACCGAGCGGGCGACCGCGATGCCGGCCTTCTCCTGCGCCTCGTCGGTGGAGGCGCCGAGGTGCGGGGTGGCGACCACGTTGTCGAAGGCGAACAGCGGCGAGTCGGTGCACGGCTCCTTGGCGTACACGTCCAGGCCGGCGCCGGCCACCCGGCCGTCGCGCAGGGCCGCGGCGAGCGCGGCCTCGTCCACGATGCCGCCGCGGGCGGCGTTGACGATGCGCACGGTCGGCTTGACCTTGTGCAGCGCCTCGTCACCGATCAGGCCGATGGTCTCCGGGGTCTTGGGGAGGTGGACGGTGATGAAGTCCGAGACCTCCAGCAGCTCCTCCAGGGAGACCAGCTTGACGCCCATCTGCGCGGCGCGGGCGGCCTGGATGTAGGGGTCGTACGCGACGATCTTCATGCCGAACGCGGACATCCGCTGGGCGACCAGCACGCCGATCCGGCCGAGGCCGACGACGCCGAGGACCTTCTCGCTCAGCTCGACGCCGGTGTACTTGTTGCGCTTCCACTCGCCGTCCTTGAGCGCGGCGTTGGCCGGCGCGATGTTGCGGGCGACCGAGATCAGCAGGCCGCAGGCGAGTTCGGCGGCGGTGACGATGTTGGAGGTCGGCGCGTTGACGACCATCACGCCGGCCTTGGTGGCGGCGGAGACGTCCACGTTGTCCAGGCCGACACCGGCCCGGGCGACGACCTTCAGCTTGCGGGCGGCGGCCAGCGCCTCCGCGTCCACCTTGGTGGCGGAGCGGATCAGGATGGCGTCGACGTCGGCGATCGCGGTCAGCAGCTCGGTGCGGTCCGCACCGTTGCAGTGCCGGATCTCGAAGTCCGGGCCGAGGGCGTCGACGGTGGCGGGCGACAGCTCTTCGGCGATCAGTACGACGGCGCTCTTGGAAGTCACAGTGCTCACGACAGTGTGTCCTTAACTGTCCGGTTCTCCCCGTCCACGGCACGAGGGTGGCGTTGCCGGGCGGGGGAAGGTGGCATGCCGCGTAGCTAGACGCACGACGCTGTGGGCCTGACGCGCACTCGGAAGTGTATCGACGGGCGCAGGGCGCAGCTGCTCCCGTCCGGCGAAATCACCCGGACGGGAGCCGCCTGGTTGTACAAGGGGGACACGGACTCCCCGCCCGTGTCCCCCGGAGGGCCTACGCCTCTTCCTTGACCCAGCTCATCAGCTTGCGGAGCTTCTTGCCGGTGCTCTCCAGCAGGTGGTCCTCGTCGGCCTTCTTGTACTCGTTGTACTTGGGCAGGCCGGCCTTGTACTCGGCGATCCAGGTGTTGGCGAAGGTGCCGTCCTGGATCTCGGCGAGGACCTTCTTCATCTCGGCCTTGGTGGCGTCGGTGATGATGCGGGGGCCGGTGACGTAGTCGCCCCACTCGGCGGTCTCGGAGACCGACCAGCGCATCTTCTCCAGGCCGCCCTCGTACATCAGGTCGACGATGAGCTTCAGCTCGTGCAGGCACTCGAAGTAGGCGATCTCGGGCTGGTAGCCCGCCTCGACCAGGGTCTCGAAGCCGGCCTTCACCAGGGCGGCGGTGCCGCCGCAGAGGACGGCCTGCTCGCCGAACAGGTCGGTCTCGGTCTCCTCGGTGAAGGTGGTCTTGATGACGCCGGCCTTGGTGGCGCCCAGGCCCTTGGCGTACGACAGCGCGAGGGCGAAGGCGTTGCCCGTGGCGTCCTGCTCGACCGCGACGATCGCGGGGACGCCGCGGCCCTCCTCGTACTGGCGGCGGACCAGGTGGCCCGGGCCCTTCGGGGCGACCATGCAGACGTCGACGTCGGCCGGGGGCTTGATGAAGCCGTAGCGGATGTTCAGGCCGTGGCCGAAGAACAGGGCGTCGCCGGCCTTCAGGTTCGGGGCGATGGACTCGTTGTAGACGTCGGCCTGGATCGGGTCCGGCACGAGGATCATGATGACGTCGGCTTCGGCCGCGGCCTCGGCGGGGGTGACCACGCGCAGGCCGGCCTCCTCGGCCTTGGCACGGGACTTCGAGTCCGCCTTCAGGCCGACCCGGACGTCCGCACCCGAGTCGCGCAGGGACAGCGCGTGGGCGTGGCCCTGGCTGCCGTAGCCGATGACCGCGACCTTGCGGCCCTGGATGATGGACAGGTCGGCGTCGTCTTCGTAGAACAGCTCGGCCACGGGGGCACATCTCCTTGCGTGGTGGTGTTGCCGGGTACTGCGGTTCCTACCGTATGCGCACCCGGCGGGGTGTGGGGCGTTGCTTCAGGGTGTGAGACGGCGTTCCCGAGGGAGCGCCGAGTGCGGCACGAGTCCGCGGGCGGCTCAGGCGCTGCGGTCGAGGGCCCGCAGCGAGCGGTCGGTGATCGAACGGGCGCCGCGCCCGATCGCGACCAGGCCGGACTGGACGAGCTCCTTGATGCCGTACGGCTCCAGCATCCGGAGCATCGCCTCCAGCTTGTCCGAACTGCCGGTGGCCTCGATGGTCACCGCGTCGGGCGACACGTCCACGGTCTTGGCGCGGAACAGCTGGACGATCTCGACGATCTGGGACCGGGTGTCGCTGTCCGCCCGGACCTTCACCAGGACCAGTTCCCGCTGGATCGCAGCGGCCTGGTCGAGCTCGACGATCTTTATCACGTTGACGAGCTTGTTGAGCTGCTTGGTGACCTGCTCCAGCGGGAGGTCCTCGACGTTGACCACGATGGTCATCCGGGAGATGTCCGGGTGCTCGGTCGGCCCGACGGCGAGGGAGTCGATGTTGAAGCCCCGACGGGAGAACAGCGAGGCGATGCGGGCGAGCACGCCGGGCTTGTTCTCGACCAGGACGGAGAGGGTGTGCTTGGACATGGTTCTCATTCCGTGAGGTCGTGGATCGGGGGTCAGTCGGTGTCGTCGCCGAAGTCCGGGCGGACGCCCCGGGCGAACTGGATCTCGTCGTTGCTGGTTCCGGCCGCGACCATCGGCCAGACCATGGCGTCCTGGTGGACGATGAAGTCGATGACCACCGGGCGGTCGTTGATGGCCATCGCCTGCTCGATCACCGCGTCGAGGTCCTCGGGGCGCTCGCAGCGCAGGCCGACGCAGCCCATCGCCTCGGACAGCAGCACGAAGTCGGGGATCCGGGTGCCCTGGGCCGGCGGCTCGATGCCGTCGTGGCCGGGGCCCGCGTGCAGCACGGTGTTGGAGTAGCGCTGGTTGTAGAACAGCGTCTGCCACTGGCGGACCATGCCCAGCGAGCCGTTGTTGATGACCGCGACCTTGATCGGGATGTCGTTCAGCGCGCAGGTGACCAGCTCCTGGTTGGTCATCTGGAAGCAGCCGTCGCCGTCGATCGCCCAGACCGCGGCCTCCGGACGGCCCGCCTTGGCGCCCATCGCGGCCGGGACGGCGTAGCCCATGGTGCCCGCGCCGCCGGAGTTCAGCCAGGTGGCCGGCTTCTCGAAGCGGATGAACTGCGAGCTCCACATCTGGTGCTGGCCCACGCCCGCGGCGTAGATCGCGTCCGAGCCGACCAGTTGGCCGATCCGCTCGATGACCTGCTGCGGGGAGAGCTCGCCCGCGGGGGCGGGCTCGTAGCCCAGCGGGTAGGTCTTCTTCCACTCGTCGAGCTTCGACCACCACTCGCTGTAGTCGCTCTTGTGGCCGGCGTCGTACTCGGCCTGGACGGCGACGATCAGGTCGGCCAGCACCTCGCGGGCGTCGCCGACGATCGGCACGTCGGCCGGGCGGTTCTTGCCGATCTCGGCCGGGTCGATGTCGGCGTGCACGACCTTGGCGTACGGGGCGAAGCCGTCCAGCTTGCCGGTGACGCGGTCGTCGAAGCGGGCGCCGAGGGTGAACAGCAGGTCGGCCTTCTGCAGGGCGGTGACGGCCGGGACGGAGCCGTGCATGCCGGGCATGCCCAGGTGCTGCGGGTGGCTGTCGGGGAAGGCGCCGAGGGCCATCAGGGTGGTGACGACCGGCGCGCCGGTCAGCTCGGCGAGGATCCGCAGCTCGGCCGTAGCGTGCGCCTTGATGACGCCGCCGCCGACGTACAGCACCGGGCGCTTGGCGTTCACCAGCATCTTCGCGGCCTCGCGGATCTGCTTGGCGTGCGGCTTGGTGACCGGGCGGTAGCCGGGCAGGGTGGTCTCGACCGGCCAGCGGAAGGTGGTGGTGGCCTGCAGCGCGTCCTTGGCGATGTCGACCAGGACCGGGCCGGGGCGGCCGGTGGCGGCGATGTGGAACGCCTCGGCGATCACCCGGGGGATCTCGGCCGGGTCGGTGACCAGGTAGTTGTGCTTGGTGATCGGCATGGTGATGCCGCAGATGTCCGCCTCCTGGAAGGCGTCGGTGCCGATCGCCTTGGAGGAGACCTGGCCGGTGATGGCCACCATCGGCACGGAGTCCATGTAGGCGTCGGCGATCGGGGTCACCAGGTTGGTCGCCCCGGGGCCGGAGGTCGCCATGCAGACGCCGACCCGGCCGGTGGCCTGGGCGTACCCGGTGGCGGCGTGGCCGGCGCCCTGCTCGTGGCGGACCAGGATGTGGCGCACCTTGGCGGAGTCCATCAGCGGGTCGTACGCGGGAAGGATGGCCCCGCCCGGGATGCCGAAGACGGTGTCCGCCCCCACGGCCTCCAGCGAGCGGATGAGCGACTGGGCGCCGGTCATGGTCTCGACGACGTGCTGGGGAGCGGGAGCGTTGGCGGCCGGGGTGTCCCCGCGGCGGGGGGATGCGGCGTGCTCAGTCATCTGCCTGTCTCTTCTCGGGTTCTGCCGGCCCTGGTGGCTGCGGTCCCGGGTGCTTGGAGGGTGGGGAACCGTGCTCGGGCCGATCGCCGGCTCTGCCTCAATCGTCCGTTTTCCGGCCGTTTGCGGCTAGGGGTCTTGCGGGGGTGGAACAGCGTCAGTGCAACAAAAAACCCCTCGTGCCAAGGGCATGCGAGGGGTGGCGCGTCGGTCTGTCACGAGCGGGGCACGGTGGCCCGCTCAGCCGACGCGCCCGCCAAGTACGAGAATTCGGGTGCGCATGGCAACGACCTTCCTCCGGTGCGACACCGCCTGTCAAGCAGGTGGGATCACAGTCTCGCCATGCGGACCTGCTCCCGGACCAGCCACGGCGCGGTGTTCGGGCAGGTCGGAGGCCCCGTGGTGATGTACGACACGTCCCGGCTGGGGGTCGGGTCGGCCACCCGTTCGGGGGTCCGCGGCGAGATAGGCGCGGCGCGCCGAGACGCCGCCGAGCGGTCTCGGCAGCGGGTAGGCCCGGCGGGCCAGGGCCCGGCGCAGCCGCGGTTCGTCCAGCGGCGGGGCGAAGGCGCTGCCCTGGGCGAGCCGGCAGCCCAGTTCCTGGAGGACGGAGACCTGGCGGGGCAGGTCCACCCCTTCGGCGGCGGCGGCCAGGCCGAGGTCGCGGGCCAGCCGCAGGGCGTGCGCGGCGAGGGTGCGGCTGAGCGCCGACTCGGCGAGGTCCTGGACGAGGGTGCGGTCCAGCTTGAGGCTGTCGAACGGCATCCGGGCGAGGGTGCCGAGCGAGCCGCCGCCGGCGCCGAAGCCGGCCACCGCGGTGGAGACCCCGAGCCGGCGCAGCGCGGCCAGTCGGCGGCCGAGTTCGTCGGCGAGCGCGTCCGGGCCCATCCGGGCGACCTCGATCACCAGGTGGGCGGGGGGCAGGCCGCTGTCGCGCAGCGCGGCGGTGATCGTCTCGTGCATGCCGGGGGCGCAGAGGCGGTCGGCGGAGAGCCGGACCGAGACCGGGACGGGGGTGGCCCGCGGCCCCGCCGGTGAGCCGCGCCGGACGGCCGCCGCGACCGCCTCGTGCACCAGCCAGCGGGTGAAGCGGGTGGCCGCATCACCGTGGTCGGCGGAGCGCAGGAACTCGGCGGGGGTGAGCAGCATGCCCTGGGCGGAGCGCCAGCGGGCCTGCGCCTCGACGGTGGTGACCACGCCGGTGGCGAGGTCGACGACGGGCTGGTGGAACAGCGTGAAGCTGCCCTCGCGGACGGCGACCCGCAGCCGCTCCTCCAACTCGGTGCGGCGCTCCAGGTCGGCCCGCATGGCGGGGCTGTACAGCACCACCCGGCCCTTGCCCTCGGACTTGGCCCGGTACATCGCGAGGTCGGCGTTGCGCATGAGTTCGTCGGCGGCGGCGCGCGGGTCGGCGGCGGGCCCGCGCTCGGGGGTGCCGAAGGCGATGCCGATGCTGGCCGCGACGGCGAGCTCCACCCCGCCGATCCAGTACGGCTCGGAGAGCGCGAGGCGCAGCCGTTCGGCGAGCTCCTGGACCTGGAGGCGGCCGAGCGGTCCGCAGACCAGGGCGGCGAACTCGTCCCCGCCGAAGCGGGCGACGGTGTCGCCGCAGCGCACGGCGGCCTGCAGCCGGCGGGCGGCCTGGACGAGCAGTTCGTCGCCGACCTGGTGGCCGGCGGTGTCGTTGACCGCCTTGAAGCCGTCGAGGTCGAGGAAGAGCACGGCGACGCCGGAGCCGCCGCTCTGCGGCTCGCGGGTGCGCTCGCCGCCGCGGGTGCCGAGCGCGGCGCGCAGCCGCTGGGCGAACAGCGCGCGGTTGGGCAGGTCGGTGAGCGGGTCGTGGAAGGCGTTGTGCTGGAGCTGGGCCTGGAGTATCACCCGCTCGGTGACGTCCCGGCTGTTGAGGATCAGGCCGTCGCGGTAGCGGCTGACGGTCGACTCGACGTGCAGCCACTCGCCGGCGCCGGAGCGCAGCCGGCACTCGACCCGGGCCGATCCCTCGGCGGCGCCGGGGGTCGCGGCGCGCCGGCCGCGCACCAGGAAGCGGCGCACCTCCAGCAGCACCCGGGCGACGTCCTCGGGGTGGACCAGGTCGAGCAGCCGGCCGCCCATCAGCTCCTCGGGGTCGCGCCCGTAGACGCCGAGGGCGGCCGGGGAGACGTAGTTGAGCACGCCGTCCGGCCCGGTGATCATGATGACGTCGCTGGAGCCCTGCACCAGGGAGCGGAAGTGCGCCTCCTTCTGGGCGAGTTCCTGGGCGAGCGAGAGGTTGTCCAGCAGCATCACGCCCTGCCGCAGGATCAGCGCGAGGCCGACGGTGCACGCGGCGGCGGCCACCACGCGGTCCAGCGGCCGCCCGCCGAGGGCGTTGTAGAGGATCCCGGCGGTGCAGACCGCGGCGGCGGCGTACGGGGTGAGCGCGCTGAAGGTGGTGGCCACCCGGCGGCGGGGGGTGCCGCCCGCCGAGGGGTGCTCGCGGCTGGGCCGGCGCCGGCGCGCGGACCAGGGCGCCCAGGCCAGCAGCACGCTGCCGGCGAACCAGCCGGCGTCCAGCAGTTCGCCGGAGCGGTAGCTGCTGCGCAGTTCGGGGCTGGTGAACAACGCGTCGCAGAGCACGGTGACGGCCAGCCCGACCATCGCGGTGTGCACGGCGGCCCGGTTGCCGTCCCGGCCGCCGAAGCGCAGGCCGACGACCAGCGAGACCAGCAGGATGTCGAGCAGCGGGTAGGCGAGGTTGAGGGCGAGGCGCAGCGGGGAGCCGTCCTCGCCGGCCGCGACCCGGCCGAGGGCGAGGCTCCAGCTGAGGGTGAACAGCGAGCCGGCGACCAGCCAGCCGTCGAGGACGAGGCAGACCCAGCCGGCGGCGTTGCTGGGGCGCTGGGCGAGCACCACGACGCCGGTGATGGCGAGCGGGGCGAACAGCAGGAAGGCGTAGTCGGCGAGCGACCCCTCGGGCAGCGGGCTGCGCAGGACGAGCTCGTACCAGCCCCAGGTGCCGTTGCCGAGCGAGACCATGAGCGAGGAGAGGCCGAACAGCAGCCAGGCGGGGCGGGCGTGGCCGCCGACCGTGCAACCGTGCGCGAGGCAGGACAGCGCTGCCGCGAGGGCCGCCGCGGCGAGCCCGAAGTCGCCCATGAAGATGGCGAGTTGGTCGGATCCCCAGCCGGTGGCGGCGCCGGCCGCGTAGGCCAGGCAGAGCACCGAGAGCGCGGCGCCGGGCAGGCTGCGGCTGTACAGCAGCCCGCGGAGCGGGCCGCCCGGGGCGCGGGGCGCGGCGGGCTCGGGGCGTCTGGGCGGTGCGGACGCGTCGGTGTCCGGTGCGCCCGGCCGCCCGGCCCCGGGCAGCACCGCATCGGTGGAGCTCACTCGGCCTCTCCCCCTCCGGCCCGGGACCCGGCGCCCCGGCCACGGCCCACCGGCCGCGCACCTGGTGGCCGTACGCGGTGTCCTGGCGCCCCGTCAGGGCGGTGGCCCAGGGGGTGGGCGGCCTTCCGGTCGCCGCACCGCACCGATGTTCCCTCCCGGGACACTACACCACTTCGGTCACTCAATGAGACGCACACTCAACTTAGAGTAATGGTCGAGGGGTGGGGAAATGCACCTGATTCCGCCGGATCGGCCCGGTTGGCGGCGGCGCACGCAAGGGGGCTCACGCGGCGCGCACGGGAGCACGCGGCAGCGCCCGCCCCGGGCGGGGCGGGCGGGCGGAGCCGGGCGGGCGGGAGTGCGGTCAGTGCGCGACCGGGGCGAGTTCGTCCGGGAAGAGCCGCAGCCGGTGCGCCAGAGCCGCCGCCTCGCCCCGGCCCGCCACCTCCAGCTTGCCGAGGATGTTGGAGACGTGGACGCTCGCGGTCTTCGGCGAGATGTAGAGCTCCTCGGCGATCTGGCGGTTGGTGCGCCCGCGCGCGAGCAACCGGAGCACGTCCCGCTCACGGGGGGTGAGGCCGAGGGCGTCCGCCCCCGAGGGCGTCGGAGCGGTCCTGCGGGCGTTGCCGGCGGCGAGCGCCAGGCCGGCCCGCTCGGCCAGCGCGGTGATCTCGCCGAGCAGCGGCCGGTCGCCCCTGGTCCGGGCGAGTGCGCGGGCCTCGCGCAGCAGTTCGGCGGCCTCCTCCCGGCGGCCCGCCAGCACCTCGGCCTCGGCGGACCGCAGCAGCGCGAGCGCCAGCGGGTACGGCAGCCCGGTGGGCCGCAGCTCGGTCACCGCCGCGGTCCAGTGCGCGGGGGTGTCGGCGCCCTCGGCGCGGGCCAGTTCGCCCTCCAGCAGCCGGGCCCAGCCGTGGTGCACGGGGGCCTTGGGGACGAGCCCGGCGGCCGTCCGGGCGATCACGGCGAGCACCCCGGCCCGGCCGGGGGCGGTCTCGGGCAGGCCGCGGTGGTCGGCCTCGACGGCGGCGGCGTCGGCCAGCAGCGGGAGGACGTCCGATTCGTAGCCGGGGCCGAAGCCGTCCTCCAGGGCCGCGGCCAGCTCGGCGCGGGCCTCCAGCGGCCGACCGCGCAGCGCGGCCAGGCGCAGCGCCAGGCGGCGGATCGGGATGGTGTGCTGGGCCTGGCCGGAGCGGTTGGCGGCGTCGGCCTGGGTCAGCAGTTCGGCGGCGGTGTCCAGGTCGCCGTGCAGCAGGGCGAGTTCGCCGCGCATCCGGTCGAGGAACTCGGCGTGGGAGCCGGTCGCGCTGGCCAGGTCGCAGTGGCCGAGCACGGCGGCGGCCTCGTCGGCGCAGCCGATGTCGACCAGCGCCTCGGCGAGGTTGCCGCTCAGGATGGTGCCGGTGTTGCGGAGCAGCCCGGTGGAGTCGGCGGCCTCCAGGCCCTCCCGGGCGAGTGCCACGGCCTCCTGCGAGCGGCCGAGCGAACGCAGCATGCCGGCCAGGTTGTTGATGCCGCGCAGCAGGACGTCCGGGACGCCGAGTCGGCGGGTGGCCTCGACCGCGGCGGTGAGCGCCGCGACGCCGGCGGACGGGTCCGGGTCGAGGTCGTAGCGCAGGGTGCCGAGGGTCATCAGGGCGTGCTGCTCGACCGAGTGCGCGCCGACCTCGCGGGCGATGGCGGCGGCCCGTTCGGCGAGCTCGATGTGTTCTCCGGTGGGCCGGTTGAGCATGGCGATGCCGGCGCCGAGCGCGAACACCTCGGCCTGGACGGCGGACGGCGGAAGGTGCTCGACCAGCCGGTGCGCGTACGCGATCTCCTCGCCGTCCCCGGAGCGGCGCAGGTGGCCGAGCATCCGGGCCCGGTTCATCCGGAACCACGCGGCGCGCAGCGGGTGCTCGTCCTCGTCGACCAGCTTGAGGGCGCGCTTGGAGAGGCTGAGGCCGCGCTCGCGGTCGCCGGCGCGGCGGGCGGCGACCACCGCCTCGGCGAGGACGTCGATGAGCTGCAGCCTGTCGCAGGGCTCGCCGTGGCCGGCCGGTTCGCAGGCGGCGGGCGGGTAGGTCTCGGCCCAGTCGTACGGGCGCAGGGTGTTGCGCCGGACGTCCGGGGAGACCTGCTCCCAGAGTTCCAGGGCGCGTTCCAGCATCCGCAGCTGCTCGGCGAAGGCGTTGCGGCGCCGGGCGGCGCGGGCGGCGTCCAGGGCGGTGGGCAGGGCCCGGTCGGCGTCGTGCGCGTGGTACCAGTAGTTGGCCAGCCGGGCCGGCCGGACGTCGCCGCCGACCAGGTGCGGGCGCGCCTCCAGGGCGGCGGCGTAGCGGCGGTTGATCCGGTGCCGCTCGCCGGGGAGCAGGTCGTCGGAGACCGCCTCGCGGACCAGCGCGTGCCGGAAGCGGTAGCCGTCACCGTCGGTGTCGGGGCGCAGGATGCTGGCGCCGACGGCGGCGCGCAGCGATTCGATCAGCTCCTCCTCGTCGTCGTCCAGGACGGCGGCGAGCAGCGCGTGCTCGACGTAGGAGCCGCCCTCGGCGGCGATCCGCAGCACCCGCTGGGTCTCCTCCTCCAGGGCCTCCACCCGGACCAGCAGGATGTCGCGCAGCCCCTCGGTGAGGCCGGCCGAGCAGCCGCTGCGGAAGGCGGTGGCGAGCTCCTCGACGAAGAACGGGTTGCCCTCGGAACGGCGGTGGATGCGGTCGACCAGCGCCCGGTCGGGGGCGGTGGTGCCGAGGATCCCGGCCAGCTGCTCGGCGACCTCGCCGCGTTCGAACCGGGCCAGCTCCAACCGCTGGACGGTACGCAGCCGTTCGAGTTCGGCGAGGAAGGGGCGCAGCGGGTGGCGGCGGTGCAGGTCGTCGGTGCGGTAGGTGGCGACCAGCAGCACCCGGGAGCGGTGCAGGGTGCGCAGCAGGTAGGCGAGCAGCTCGCGGGTGGAGCGGTCGGACCAGTGCAGGTCCTCGACGGCGAGCACGAGGGTACGCTCCGCGCCGAGCCGTTCGAACAGCCTCGCGGTGTGCTCGAACAGCTGGGCCCGGCCGTACTCGTCGTTGGCCTCGCCGTCGGCCTCCCCGAAGTCCGGCAGCAGCCGGGCGAGGTGGCCCTCCATGCCGGCGGCGGCGGTCTCCAGCTCGGTGCCGAGGTTGCGGTGCAGCCTGCGCAGCGCGGTGGCCAGCGGGGCGTACGGGAGGCCCTCGGCGCCGACCTCCAGACAGCTGCCGAGCGTGGTGGCGACCCCGTCGCCGCTCTCGCAGGCCTGCTGCAGGAACTCCTCCAGCAGCCGGGTCTTGCCGACGCCGGCCTCACCGCCGATCAGGACGGCCTGCGGGCTGCCCTCCCCCGCCCGGCGCAGCGCCTCCCCCAGGACGGTGATCTCGGTGCCGCGGCCGACGAAGACGGGACTCACCGATATCTGCTGCATGGAGGCGAGCATGCCATAACCGCTCGGCAGCGGCCGACCGGATATCCCGCCCTGCGGACGGGCCGAAGGGGAGGCGCTCCCCTGCTGCGCCTCCCCTTCGATGCCCTGCTGCGGTGCTCCGGCTCCCGACGGGTGCCGATCCGTCAGCATTCGCTCAGCTGCCCGGTGCGCCGGGCCGTGCGGACGCCGGTCAGCCGGCGCAGGGTGCGCCCGGCCCTCGGCGTCCGGACCTCGCGGGCCAGTCGCTGCTGCTCGGCCAGGTGCCGGAGCTCCTGGGCCCGCTGCTGGATGAGCTCGTACTCGATCACTTCGTTCCCCTTGGTGGGTGAGTGGTGTTTCTCTTGCCGGGGTAAACACTCCTCTCCCAGGGGGGTGGCGCACATCGGCAGCCTGCCGCATCCTGCGGGCCCGGACCGCCTTAGCCGACGGGGGTCCGGGTACGGCGAAGGCCCCGGTCCACCCTCCTTACGGGGTGGACCGGGGCCTTAGAACCGGTCCGGGCGCCCTGAGGCGTCTAAGGCCCCCTCAGACCGGCCCGGGGAGCACCGGGGTGCGCCTCAGGCGGCGCCCAGCTTCTCCAGGATCAGGTCCTTGACGCGCGCGGCGTCCGCCTGGCCCCGGGTGGCCTTCATGACCGCGCCGACCAGCGCGCCCACCGCGGCGACCTTGCCGTCGCGGATCTTGGCGGCGATCGCCTCGTTCTCGGCGATCGCCTGGTCGACGGCCGCGCCGAGCGCGGAGTCGTCGGAGACGACGGCCAGGCCGCGCTGCTCGACGATCGCGTCCGGCTCGCCCTCGCCGGCGAGCACGCCCTCGATGACCTGGCGGGCCAGCTTGTCGTTGAGCTTGCCCTCGGCGACCAGCGCGCACACCCGGGCGACCTGGGCCGGGGTGATGGGCTGCTCGGCCAGCTCGGTGCCGGTCTCGTTGGCGCGGCGGGCCAGCTCGCCCATCCACCACTTGCGGGCCTGGTCGGCGGGGGCGCCGGCGGCGATGGTCTCCTGGATCGGCTCGACCGCGCCGGCGTTGAGCACCGACTGCATGTCCTTGTCGGACAGGCCCCACTCGCCCTGCAGGCGGGCGCGGCGGACCCGGGGCAGCTCGGGCAGCGCGGCGCGCAGCTCCTCGACCCACGCGCGGGCGGGCGCGACCGGGACGAGGTCGGGCTCCGGGAAGTAGCGGTAGTCCTCGGCGTTGTCCTTGATCCGGCCGGCCGTGGTGCTGCCGTCGTCCTCGTGGAAGTGCCGGGTCTCCTGGACGATGGTGCCGCCGTCGGTCAGCACGGTGGCGTGCCGCTGGATCTCGAACCGGGCGGCCCGCTCGACGCTGCGCAGCGAGTTGACGTTCTTGGTCTCGGAGCGGGTGCCGAAGGTCTCGGTGCCGTGGGGGCGCAGCGACAGGTTGACGTCGCAGCGCATCTGGCCCTTGTCCATCCGGGCCTCGGAGACGCCCAGCGAGCGGATGAGCTCGCGCAGTTCGGCGACGTACGCGCGGGCGACCTCGGGGGCGCGCTCGCCGGCGCCCTCGATCGGCTTGGTGACGATCTCGATCAGCGGGATGCCGGCCCGGTTGTAGTCGAGCAGCGAGTGGGTGGCGCCGTGGATGCGGCCGGTGGCACCGCCGACGTGGCTGGACTTGCCGGTGTCCTCCTCCATGTGGGCGCGCTCGATCTCCACGCGGAAGGTCGAGCCGTCCTCCAGCTGCACGTCGAGGTAGCCGTTGAAGGCGATCGGCTCGTCGTACTGCGAGGTCTGGAAGTTCTTGGGCATGTCCGGGTAGAAGTAGTTCTTCCGCGCGAACCGGCACCACTCGGCGATCTCGCAGTTGAGCGCCAGGCCGATCTTGACGGCCGACTCCACGCCCACCGCGTTGACCACCGGCAGCGAGCCCGGCAGGCCCAGGCAGGTCGGGCAGACCTGGCTGTTGGGCTCGGCGCCCAGCTCGGTCGAGCAACCGCAGAACATCTTGGTCTTGGTGCCCAGCTCGACGTGGACCTCAAGGCCCATCACCGGGTCGTACGACGCGAGAGCGTCCTCGTAGGAGACCAGGTTCATGACGCTCACAGCGTCCCCTTCACTAAAGCTTTCTGAGGTACGGGGCTTGGGTGGTGCCGGCCCGGCCGCAGCGGGTGCGACCGGGCCGGTGGGCCGTCAGCCCAGCAGCACGTCGTCGTCCCCGAGCCGGCGCAGTTCGCGCACCAGCAGCGCGGTGCCGGTGACCAGGGCCGCGGCGCCGACCAGGGCGTTGATGAGCTTGAGGGTGTCGTTCTCGGTCCGGGCCTTCTTGACGTCCTTGACGATCGAGATCGCCCCGAACGCGCTGGTGCCGATGGACAGCCACAGACCGGGCTTGCTGTGCTTGAAGCCCTTGGCCTTCTCGATCCTGCTCACAGTGCCGGTGCCTCCTCCAGCAGGGTGTGCCCCCACTTGTCGTTGAGTGCGGCCTCGACGGCGCCGCCCACGCGGTACAGGCGGTCGTCCGCCATCGCGGGTGCGATGATCTGCAGGCCGACCGGGAGATTGTCCTCCGGGGCGAGGCCGCAGGGCAGTGACATGGCCGCGTTGCCCGCCAGGTTCGACGGAATCGTGCACAGGTCCAGCAGGTACATCGCCAGCGGGTCGTCGGCCTTCTCGCCGATCGGGTACGCGGTGGTCGGCGAGGTCGGGGAGACCAGCACGTCCACCCCGGCGAAGGCGGCGTCGAAGTCGCGCGAGATCAGGGTGCGGACCTTCTGGGCCGAGCCGTAGTAGGCGTCGTAGTAGCCCGAGGAGAGGGCGTAGGTGCCGAGGATGATGCGGCGCTTCACCTCGGCGCCGAAGCCGGCCTCGCGGGTGAGGGCGGTGACGTCCTCGGCGGAGCGGGTGCCGTCGTCGCCGACCCGCAGGCCGTAGCGCATCGCGTCGAAGCGGGCCAGGTTGGAGGAGGCCTCGCTGGGCGCGATCAGGTAGTAGGCGGGCACCGCCAGGTCGAAGGACGGGCAGGACACCTCGACGATCTCGGCGCCCAGCTCGCGCAGCAGCTCCACGCTCTCGTAGAAGCGCTGCATGACGCCGGCCTGGTAGCCCTCGCCGGCGAACTCCTTGACCACGCCGATCCGCATGCCGCGCACGTCGCGCAGCTTGGCGGCCTCGACGACCGGCGGGACGGGCGCGTTGATCGAGGTGGAGTCCAGCGGGTCGTACCCGGCGATCGCCTCGTGCAGCAGCGCCGTGTCGAGGACGGTGCGGGCGCAGGGGCCGCCCTGGTCCAGCGAGGAGGAGAAGGCGACCAGGCCGTAGCGGGAGACCCCGCCGTAGGTCGGCTTCACGCCGACGGTGCCGGTGAGGGCGCCGGGCTGGCGGATCGAGCCGCCGGTGTCGGTGCCGATGGCGAGGGGCACCTCGAAGGCGGCGAGGGCCGCCGCCGAGCCGCCGCCGGAGCCGCCGGGGATCCGGCCGAGGTCCCAGGGGTTGCCGGTCGCGCCGTAGGCGGAGTTCTCGGTGGTCGAGCCCATCGCGAACTCGTCCATGTTGGTCTTGCCGAGGACGACGATGCCGGCGTCCTTGAGACGCGTCGTCAGGGTCGCGTCGTACGGCGGGATCCAGCCTTCGAGGATCTTGGAGCCGCAGGTGGTGGGGACGCCCTTGGTGGTGAAGACGTCCTTGAGCCCGAGCGGGACGCCGGCCAGCGGGCCGAGCTCCTCGCCGCGGGCGCGCTTCTCGTCGACGGCGCGGGCGGCGCTCAGCGCACCCTCGTGGTCGACGTGCAGGAAGGCGTTGACCTTCTTGTCGACGGCGTCGATGCGGTCCAGGTGCGCCTGGGCGACCTCGACGGCGGAGACCTCGCCGGTGGCGACGGCGGCGGCCGTCTCGGCGGCGGTGTAGCGGATCAGGTCGGTCATCTCGGTCAGTCCTCCCCGAGGATCTGCGGCACGCGGAAACGCTGCTCCTCGGCGGCGGGGGCGCCGGCGAGCGCCTGCTGCGGGGTGAGCGACGGCCGCACCTCGTCCGCGCGCATGACGTTGGTCAGCGGGAGCGGGTGGGAGGTCGGCGGGACGTCGAGTCCGGCGACCTCGGAAACGCGGGCGACCGCGCCGATGATCACGTCGAGCTGCTCGGCGAAGTGGTCCAGCTCTTCGGCCTGCAACTCCAGACGCGACAGCCGAGCGAGGTGGGCGACCTCCTCGCGCGTGATGCCAGGCATGCAGCGATCCTCAGGGTGAGTTCTGGTGAGGCCCGGCGGCACCGTCAGGCGGTACCGGGCCCGGGCGGGCGCAGCCGCGCGGCGCTCCCGTCCTCATGGTCATTGCCCCCATCCTATGGGGCGCGGCCCCGCGCCCGGCCAACGACCGGCGGCCGGGGCCGGTCACCGCGGCGCGGCCGTCCGAAGGCCCGGCGGTCGTCGGCGCGGCCGGGTCACTGCGGCCGGGTCCGCGCCCAGCCCTGCGCCCCGGGGACCTGGATCTCCCGGTGCGCGGCCTGCACCGCCTGCACCACCGGCGGCAGGACGGGCGGCAGCACCGGCTTGATCACCGGGGGCGCCATCGGGGGCAGCACCGGCGGTCCGACCGGCGGCAGCGGCGCGGCCGCCGCCCCCAGCCGCTCCATCGGCGGCGCGCCGGTGCGGTGCACCCGCAGCCAGGCGGTGGCCTGCTCGGCCGGCAGCGCCGCCGAGACCAGCCAGCCCTGGACGGCGTCCACGCCCATGCAGTGCAGCCGCTCCCAGGTCTCGTCGTCCTCGACGCCCTCGGCGACCACGGTCAGCCCGAGCGAGTGGGCCAGCTCGACCGAGCAGCGCACCACGGCCGCGTCGTGGTCGTCGGCGACCATCCGGGAGACGAAGGAGCGGTCGATCTTCAGCTCGCCGACCGGCAGGCTGCGCAGCCGCACCAGCGAGGAGTGGCCGGTGCCGAAGTCGTCCAGGGACATCCCGACGCCGTAGCCGCGCAGCTCGGCGAGGGTGTCGGCGGCCCGGCGGGAGTCGTCGAGCAGCAGCCGCTCGGTGATCTCCAGCTGCAGCGCGTGGGCCGGCACCTGGTGGCGGACCAGGTGGCCGGCGACCCGCTGGGCGAAGCCGGGGTTGAGCACGTCGCGCGGCGAGACGTTCACCGCGACCTGCACCTGGAGGCCCTGGTCGCGCCAGTAGGCGAGCTGGCCGACCGCCGCCTCCAGCACGTAGTCGGTGAGCCGGGGCATCAGGCCGCTGGACTCGGCGAGGCCGACGAACTCGTCCGGCGAGACCTTGCCCTGGCCGGGGCGCTCCCAGCGCAGCAGCGCCTCCAGGCCGACCACCCGGCCGTCGAAGGCCACCTTCGGCTGGTAGTGGAGCTGCACCTCGCCGGTCTCCAGGGCCCGGCGCAGGTCGCCGAGCAGGCCGATCCGGTAGGGGGTGTCGGCGTCCTGCGTCTCGTCGTACTGCTCGACCGAGGTGCGGCCCTGCTGGGCGTGGCCCATCGCCACGTCGGCGCGGCGCAGCAGCGACTCGGCATCCTGGGCGTGCTGCGGGTAGACGCAGACCCCGGCGCTGGCCTCCAGGACCAGCAGCAGCCCGTCCAGCCGGATCGGGGCGGCGAGTTCGGCGATCAGCGCCTTGGCGACCCGCTCCAGGGTGTCCGGGCAGCCGACGCCGGGCAGCAGGACGGCGAACTCGTCGCCGCCCATCCGGGCCACCAGCGGGCGGCCCCGCCGGTAGTGCGGCGGCAGTCCGGCGAAGACGTCGTCCGGGGTGGACCGCGCGGCGGCCCCGGCCTGGCCGCCGGCCCGCAGGGCGCGGTGCAGCCGGCGGGCGATGTGCACCAGCAGCCGGTCCCCGGCGGTGTGGCCGAGGGTGTCGTTGAGCGACCGGAAACGGTCGAGGTCGAGCAGGATCAGACCGACGCTGTAGCCGTCGTCGTGCTCGGCGATCGCCTCCTGGGCCGCGAGGAGTAACGCCTGGCGGTTGGGCAGATCGGTCAGCGGGTCGGTGAGCTGGTCGCGGGCCCGGTCCCGGGCGATCCGCCAGGCCGCGACCAGGACGGCCAGCGGCACCGCGAACAGCGGCAGCAGCTCGGGTTCGTACCGGTAGACCAGGACGGCCAGCGGGATGAGCGGCGCGGCTCCGGCCAGCAGCACGCCGAGCAGCAGGACCGCACCCGCCACCCCCTGCGGCGGGCGTGTGGGCGCGCCGCCGGTCGTACGATCCATAAGCCCTGTCCTCCGTCGGGCCCGCCCTTTCAGGCCGCCTTACGGCGTGAGGCACACCGTACCGGCGCCGGCAGCTGCCGGACATGGAGCGGCCCCGCGGAGACCGGCTCGGCCAGTGCCCCCGCCCCTGCTGACACTCTGTTGCGCTCCAGGGTATGCCGGGGTCCACCGCACGGGCAGACTTTCGGACAACCGGGATCGCTCCACCACGATCGGGTACCGCACGGTGACACAATGCCCGCGGACTCATGGCCCGCTTCCACTGTGCCCGCTATCCACCGCGCGGCACCCGGTGACGCTGCATCAGGACGATAACAACCCTCGGGCCCCGCGTCTGCGGTCGGGTCAGTCCTCGGACGGCCGGGCCCCGGCCCCCTCCGCCGGGCCGTCCCCGGCGCCGTCCCCCGCCCCCGGCAGGCCCAGCAGGGCGCGGGCCGCGTCCGGCCCCTGCTCCAGCAGGACCGCGAACCCGGCGTCGTCCAGCACCGGCAGCCCCAGCTGCACGGCCTTGTCGTACTTGGAGCCGGGGTTGTCGCCGGCCACCACGAAGTCGGTCTTCTTGGACACCGAGCCGGTGACCTTCGCGCCGCGCGAGGTCAGCGCCTCCTTGGCGCCGTCCCGGGTGTGCCCGGCGAGAGTGCCGGTGACCACCACGGTCAGGCCCTCCAGCGGGCGCTCGCCCTCCTCCTCGGCGAACTCCTCGGTGAAGCGGACGCCGGCGGCGCGCCACTTCTCCAGGATCGCGCGGTGCCACTCCTCCCCGTACCACTCGACGATGGAGCGGGCGGTGCCGGGACCGACGCCCTCGGTGGCGGCCAGTTCCTCCTCGGTGGCGGCGAAGATCCGGTCGAGGTCGCGGAACTCGCGGGCCAGCGCCTCCGCGGCGACCGGGCCGACGTGCCGGATCGACAGGCCGTTGAGGAAGCGCCACAGCGGGCGCTGCTTGGCCTGCTCGATGTTGTCGAGCATCAGCCCGGTGTTCTTCTTCGGCGCACCCGCGGTGGTGGCGAAGAAGAAGACCTCCTTCTCCTCGCCGGTCTCGTCGTCCAGCCGGGGCATGCCGGTCTTCGGGTCGCGCACCAGCACCTTGATGGGCAGCAGCTGCTCGACGGTCAGGCCGAAGATGTCGCCCTCGGTGCGCACCGGGGCGGCGGACGGCTCCAGCGGCTGGGTCAGCGCCGTCGCCGCGACGTAGCCGAGGCCCTCGATGTCCAGCGAGGACCGCCCGCCGAGGAAGGCGATCCGCTCGCGGATCTGGGCCGGGCAGAACTGCGCGTTCGGGCAGCGCAGGTCGATGTCCCCCTCGGCCATCGGGCGCAGTTCGGCGCCGCACTCGTGGCAGTGCGAGGGCATCACGAACTCCTGCTCGGTGCCGTCGCGGAGGTCCTCGACCGGGCCGAGGATCTCCGGGATGACGTCACCGGCCTTGCGCAGCACCACGGTGTCGCCGAGCAGGACGCCCTTGGCCTTCACCACCTGCTGGTTGTGCAGGGTCGCGTACTGGACCATCGAGCCGGCCACCTTCACCGGCTCGGCCAGCACCGCGTACGGGGTGGCCCGGCCGGTGCGGCCGATGCCGACCTTGATGGCGGCCAGCTTGGCGGTGACCTCCTCCGGCGGGTACTTCCAGGCGATCGCCCAGCGCGGGGACTTGGAGGTGGAGCCGAGCCGGCCCTGCAGGGCGATCTCGTCCACCTTGACGACCACGCCGTCGATCTCGTGCTCGACGGAGTGCCGCTGCTCGCCGAAGCGCCTGATGAACGCCCGGACCTCGTCCAGGCTGCCGACCACCGCGTTGTGCCGGGCGGTCGGCAGGCCCCAGCCGCGCAGCAGCTCGTAGGCGTGCGACTGGCAGTCGATGGCGAAGCCGCTGCGGGCGCCGATGCCGTGCACCACCATGTGCAGCGGGCGGGAGGCGGTGACGTGCGGGTCCTTCTGGCGCAGCGAGCCGGCCGCGGCGTTGCGCGGGTTGGCGAACAGCTTCACCAGGGCCTGCGGGCGCTTGCCCTCCGCGGCCCGCTGCTCGTTCTCCGCGCGGCGGCGCTCGTTCTCCGCGGCGAAGGAGGCGTTCAGCTCCTCGAACGCCTCAGTGGGCAGGTAGACCTCGCCGCGGATCTCCACCAGCTCGGGGACGTCGTCGCCGTGGAGGCGCTGCGGGATCTCCTTGATGGTGCGGATGTTGGCGGTGATGTCCTCGCCGACCCGGCCGGTGCCGCGGGTCGCGGCCAGCACCAGTTCGCCGCGCTCGTAGGTGAGGTTGACGGCGAGGCCGTCCACCTTGAGCTCGCACAGGAAGTGGTAGTCGATGCCGTCGAGTTCGCGGGCGACGCGCTCGGCCCAGCCGGCCAGCTCCTCGTCGTCCATGGCGTTGTCCAGGCTGAGCAGCCGCTCGCGGTGCTCGACCTTGGTGAAGCCCTCGGCGGCCGTACCGCCGACCTTCTGGGACGGCGAATCGGGCGTCACCAGCGCCGGGTGCGCGGCCTCCAGCGCCTCCAACGCGCGCATCAGCCCGTCGAACTCGGCGTCGCTGACGATCGGCGCGTCCTGCTCGTAGTACCGCGCCCGGTGGTCCTCGATCTCGGCCGCCAGCTCGGCGTGCCGTCCGCGCACCTCCGCCGGGACGTCCTCCCAGCCCTCGACAGCCACCACCGCAAGCCTCCTACCGTCTCATTCCGGGTTGTCCACCAGGCTCTGCGCGGCCCTTACGCTGAGTGACAGCGCCGTGCGCGCATAGGCCGGGGAGGCCCCGGCCAGGCCGCAGGTCGGCGTCACGAGCACATGGCGGCCGAGCAGATCCGGGGCGAACCCGAGCCTGCGCCACAACGTCCTGACACCCTGGACACTACCGGCCGCGTCGGACACTCCCCGGTCGGTGGACGGGACGACACCGGCGAGGATCGCGGTGCCCCCCTCGACCGCCTCGCCCAGGTCGTCGTCCTCACGCTCGGTCAGCAGCGAGAAGTCCAGCGACACCCCCGCCACCCCGGCCCGGCGCAGCAGCGGGACCGGCACCCCGGGGGCGCAGCAGTGCACGACCACCGGCGCGTCGAGGCCGCGGACCAGCTCGCGCAGCTGCTCCTCGGCGACCTGGCGGTCCACCGCGCGCAGCCGCTGGAAGCCGCTGGCGGTCTTCACCTGCCCGGTCAGCACGGCGGGCAGCGAGGGCTCGTCCAGCTGCAGGACGACCTCGGCGCCGGGGACGCGGCGGCGGACGTCGGCGAGGTGGCGGCGCAGGCCCTCGGTGAGCGAGCCGGTGAGGTCGCGGCAGGCGCCGGGGTCGGCGAGCGCCTTCTCGCCGTGCTTGAGCTCGATCGAGGCGGCCAGCGTCCACGGGCCGACGGCCTGCACCTTGAGCGCGCCGGTGTACCCCTGGGTGAACTCCTCCAGGGCGTCGAGGTCCTCGCCGAGCCAGGAGTGCGCCCGCCGGGTGTCGCGCCCGGGACGGTCGGTGAACCGCCAGCCGCTGGGCTCGGTCTGCGCGTACAGCTCGACGAGCAGCCCGGCCCCGCGCCCGATCATGTCGGCGCCCGGCCCGCGGGCGGGCAGCTCCGGCAGGAACGGCAGGTGCTCCAGCGCCCCGGTGGAGGTCTTCGCGGCCTCCCGCGCATCGGTGCCGGGCAGCGAGCCGACGCCGGTCGCGGCGCCGAGCAGGTCGGGGAAGGGGTGTCCGTTGCTCACCCGGGAAGCCTACGAGATCGGGGCGTCCGGGGCTCCCCCGCTCATCCGGGCCCGTGGACCAGGGCGGCCGCCGCCTCGGCGAAGGCGCGGACGCGGGCGGTCGCCCCGTCGGCCGGCCACAGCAGCGCCCACTCCAGCGGCGGGGCGCCGTCGAGGGGGACGTACGCGACGTCGGGGCGGACGTAGTAGCGGCGGGTGTGGGCACCGACCGGGAGGACGCCCTGCCCGGCGCCGACGAGGGTGAGCGCCTCCTGGAACGTCGCCGCCCGCGGCCCCGGCGCCGCGCCCTGCGGCGGCACGGGGACGGCGGCGTCGTGGCCGTCCAGGCGCAGCACCGGCACCCGGGCCAGCTCCGCGACGGGGACGCCGGCGCGGTGGGCGAGGGGGTGGTCGGCGGGGACGGCGAGCATCCACGGCTCGGTGACCAGGACGGGGCCGCAGGCGATCCCGGGCTCCTGGCGGACGGCGCCCAGCCCCAGGTCGGCCTCGCCCTCGCGCAGCCAGGGGATCAGTTCGGCGGTCTGCGCCTCCCGCAGGCGCACCTCGCAGTCGGGGGTCCGGTCGCGGAACGCCTGCGCGGCCCCGGCCACCAACTGCCCCGCGGCCGCGCCGACGAAGGCGACCCGCAGGCTGCCGGACAGGCCCCGCCCGGCCTCGACCGCCCGTTCCAGCGCCGCCCCCACGGCCTGCCACGCCGGCCGGAGGTCCTCGACCAGGTTCCGTCCCGCGGGGGTGAGTTCGACGTGCCGGCTGGTGCGGCGGAACAGTGGCACGCCCACCCGCCGCTCCACCTTGCGGATGGTCTGGCTCACCCGGGTCGTGGAGACGTGCAGGCGCTCGGCGGTGCGCCCGAAGTGCAGTTCCTCGGCGAGCACCAGCAGCGCCTCCACCTCGTAGCGCTCGATCACGCGTCCTCCCGTCCCCGTCCCCGTCCCCGTCGTGAAGCCCCGCTTCACGATCCTTGCGCAGACCGTCGTTGTTCGCCCCGCACCGGCGCAGCAGAGTGGACGGCGTCGAGCACACCCCCTGCCCGAGTCCCTGCCAGGAGGACACCATGACCGCCGCCACCGACCAGCACGCCCACCAGGCCCTGGCGGCCCCGCCCGGGGACACCGCCGCCGTCGTCGCCGAACTGCGCGACCGGGCCGAGATCGCCGACGCGCTGTACCGCTTCGCGCTCGGCCAGGACCTCAAGGACCGGGACCTGTTCGCCTCCGCGTTCACAGCCGACGCCGAGCTCGACTTCCGTCCCGCCGCCGCGCGTTGGGGCGCCGCCCCGCCCCTGATGACCGGGCGGGACGCCATCGTCGACACGATCCTGAAACTGTTCGCCGGCCGGGTGGACACCACCCACCAGGTCACCAACCCGCGGATCACCGTCGACGGCGACACCGCCCGGCTGACCGCGCTGGTCGAGGCGCAGCACCTGCTCACCGCCGACCCGGCCGTCCACGCCCTGCTGAAGAACCCCTACCGGGTCGAGCTGGTACGCGACGGCAGCCGCTGGCTGATCCACCGGATGCGCATCGAGAACACCTGGCTGGTCGGCGACCCCGTCGCGATCTTCGGGGCCTGACCGCAGGTGAACCCACGCGTGGGAAGTCGACCGGGCCGACTTCCCACACCGGGGTCAGAGGCCCGGGCGAACGGTGATCTCGGTGATGTGCGCGTCGCGGGAGGCGTCCAGCGCGGCGACGACGGCCTTCGCCACCGACTCGGGCGCGATCCAGCGGTCGGCGTCGTACGCCTTGCCCTCCTGCTGGTGCACCTTGACCTGCATCGGGGTGGCCGTGCGGCCCGGGTAGACGGAGGTGACCCGGACCCCGGCGGCCTGCTCCTCCTGGCGCAGCGAGTCGGCCAGCGCCTTCAGGCCGTGCTTGCTCGCGGCGTACGCGGACCAGTCGGCGTGGGCGAACAGGCCGGCCCCGGAGTTGACGAAGACCACGTGGCCCTTGGCCAGGCGCAGCGAGGGCAGCAGCAGCCGGGTCAGCTCGGCGGGGGCGACCAGGTTGACGGCGAGGGTCTCCTGCCAGGCCTTGACCGGGAGTTCACCGACCCGGCCCAGCTCGACGACGCCGGCGACGTGCAGCAGCGAATCGAGTTCGACCGGGATGCTCTGGTGGCCGAAGGCCCAGGAGAGCTTGCCGGGGTCGGCGAGGTCGCCGACCAGGGTGCGGGCGCCGGGGAAGCGCTCGCGCAGCTCGGCGGCGCGGCGGGCGTCGCGGGCGAGCAGCCAGAGGTCGTCGCCGCGCTCGGCGAGGAGCTCGGCGAGGACGGTGCCGATGCCGGAGCCGGCGCCGGTGATCAGGTGTGCGGGCATGGTCCCGATCCTCTCAGGCCACGGACTTGAGCTGCGCCAGGGCCTCGGCCGGCGAGGTGGCGAACAGCACCAGCTCGGCGAGCGGGAGCGGCAGGAAGCCCTCGGTGTCCATCCGCTCCAGCTGGGTGCGCAGGCCGTCGTAGAAGCCCTCGGTGTCGAGCACGATCACCGGCTTGTCGTGCAGGCCGTGCTTCTTCAGCTCCAGCACCTCGGTCACCTCGTCCAGCGTGCCGAGGCCGCCGACCAGCACGACGACCGCGTCCGCACGGGCCAGCAGCTGCGCCTTCCGCTCGGCGAGGTCACCCGTGGTGACCAGCTCGTCGGCGCCCTGGTACGCCTTGTGCTTCAGCAACTCGACGGAGATCCCGACCAGCCGGCCGCCGGCGGCCTTCACCCCGTCGGCGAGCACCCCCATCAGCCCGGCGTTGGAGCCGCCCCACACCAGCGTGTGCCCGCCCTCCCCGAGCAGCCGGGCGAACTCGGCGGCGGGGGCCGAGTAGCGGTCGTCGAGCGAGTACGCGGAGCAGAAGACAGTGATGTTCATAGTGCTCCCTGGTCTATCACGCACCCGCCCACCCACTCACCGGGTTTCCGGCCCCCGCTCGCCGGTCTGGACGAGGTCGAGAACCATCACGTCGTGCCGGGCCGCTCCCTCCCAGGGCACCGCCGATCCAACCCTCCGGTAGCCCCATGCGCGGTAGGACGCCTGGGCAGCACTGGCCTCCGGTCGGCTGTTCAGCATCACCCGGGTGTTGTCCAGACTCTCGACGAGGGCGCGGGCGCAGGGACGGTTCGCCCCGCACTCGGCGTTCATGCTGATGCGCGGCCAGCGCCGGGATCTGCGGATCTTCCGCGACGTCGTACGGGAGGAGCACAGCCCGGACGAGTCCGGCACCGAGCTCTCCCCCTGACAGGCGGCCCGGTTCGCGCTGGGCCTGCGGCTCGGCGACGTCTGGACCGCCTGGGAGGACGAACCCGCAGTCGAGGGGGTGGCCGCCCGGCTCTGGGTTGCCACCACCGACGCCTCGTCCTGGGCCGCCGTCGATCACGACGGCGGCCCGGGAGAGCGGTTCACCGTCTGGCAGTACGGCCCGCGTCGGCTCTGGGAGGAGATCGAGGAGGCCCACCGCTGGTAGCGGGACCGTGGCTCGCCCGGACCCGACCGGTTCGGCCTGACCGTCACCGCCGCCCGGCAGTGGAGCTGGTTGGACCGGCCCGGCCGGGTCGCCGGGCCGGTCAGGCGGTGAGGGCCCGGCGCTCGGTCGTGGCGATGGTGGCGGAGCCGATGACGCGGGTGCCGTCGTAGAGGACGACGGCCTGGCCGGGGGCGATGCCGCGGGCGGGGGTGTCCAGGGTGACGTGGAGCTCGTCGCCGGTCATCGACGCGGTGACCGGGACCTCCTCGCCGTGGGCGCGCAGCTGGGCGGTGTAGCGGCCCGCGGTCCCGACCGCCTCGGTGCCGCACCAGCGGGGGCGGATGGCGGTGAGCGCGGTGACGTCCAGGCCCTCGGCGGGGCCGACGGTGACGGTGTTGTTCACCGGGGAGATGTCGAGGACGTAGCGCGGCTTGCCGTCGGCGGCGGGCCGGCCGATCCGCAGGCCCTTGCGCTGGCCGATGGTGAAGCCGTACGCGCCGTCGTGCTCGCCGAGCTTGGTGCCGTCGGTGTCGAGGATGTCGCCGGGGGCGGTGCCGAGGTGCCGGGCGAGGAAGCCCTGGGTGTCGCCGTCCGCGATGAAGCAGATGTCGTGGCTGTCGGGCTTCTTGGCGACGGCGATGCCGCGCTGCGCGGCCTCCGCGCGGATGGCGTCCTTGGTGGTGTCGCCGAGCGGGAAGAGCGAGTGGGCGAGCTGGTCGGCGTCGAGCACGCCGAGCACGTACGACTGGTCCTTGGCGGCGTCGACGGCGCGGTGGAGCTCGCGGCGGCCGTCCGGGAGGTCGACGATGCGGGCGTAGTGGCCGGTGCAGACGGCGTCGAAGCCGAGGGCGAGGGCCTTGTCGAGCAGCGCGGCGAACTTGATCTTCTCGTTGCAGCGCAGGCAGGGGTTGGGGGTGCGGCCGGCGGCGTACTCGGCGACGAAGTCGTCGATGACGTCCTCGCGGAAGCGCTCGGCGAGGTCCCACACGTAGAAGGGGATGCCGATGACGTCGGCGGCGCGGCGGGCGTCGCGGGAGTCCTCGATGGTGCAGCAGCCGCGGGCGCCGGTGCGGAAGGACTGCGGGTTGGCCGACAGCGCCAGGTGCACGCCGGTCACCTCGTGGCCGGCTTCGACGGCGCGGGCGGCGGCGACGGCGGAGTCGACCCCGCCGGACATCGCGGCGAGCACGCGCAGGCGGCCAGTGGACGGGGTGGTCGGGGCACCGGGGAAGTCAGTCATGATGCACCAAGCGTACGCGCCGCCCGGATGCTTCCCGGAGCGGATTACCGCCGGGCGGCGGCCGCGAGTCCGGCGTTGCGGGCGCGGTGGACGGCGGGCTCGATGGCGGCGGCGAGGGCGGCGACGTCCTCCCGGGTGGAGGTGTGGCCGAGCGAGAACCGCAGCGAGGCGCGGGCCAGCAGCGGGTCGACGCCCATCGCGAGCAGCACGTGGCTGGGCTGCGGCACGCCGGCGGAGCAGGCGGAGCCGGTGGAGCACTCGATGCCCTGGGCGTCGAGCAGCATCAGCAGGGCGTCGCCCTCGCAGCCGGGGAAGGAGAAGTGCGCGTTGGCGGGCAGCCGGCCCCCGGCGGACGGGTCGCCGTTGAGCACCGCGTCCGGGACGGCCGCCAGGACGGCGGCGACGAGTTCGTCGCGCAGGGCGCCGAGCGCCGCCGCGTGCTCGGCCCGCCGCTCGACGGCGAGTTCCGCGGCGACCGCGAAGCCTGCTGCGGCGGGGGCGTCGAGGGTGCCGGAGCGCACGTCGCGCTCCTGGCCGCCGCCGTGCAGCAGCGGGACGGGCGTCGCGCCGCGGGACAGCAGCAGGGCGCCGATGCCGTACGGGCCGCCGATCTTGTGGCCGGTGACGGTGAGTGCGGTGAGGCCGGAGTCGGCGAAGGAGACCGGCACCTGGCCGAGCGCCTGGACCGCGTCGGCGTGCACGGGGATGCCGTACTCCGCGGCGACGGCGGCGAGTTCGGTGACCGGCTGGACGGTGCCGACCTCGTTGTTGGCCCACATCACGGTGACCAGGGCGACCGAGGCCGGGTCGCGTTCGATCGCCGCGCGCAGCACCTCGGGGTGGACCCGTCCGTGGGCGTCGACCGGCAGGTACTCGACCCGGGCGCCCTCGTGCTCGGAGAGCCAGTGCACGGCGTCGAGGACGGCGTGGTGCTCGACCGGGCTGCACAGCACCCGGGTGCGGGCCGGGTCGGCGTCGCGGCGGGCCCAGTAGAGGCCCTTGACGGCGAGGTTGTCGGACTCGGTGCCGCCGCCGGTGAGGACGATCTCGCTCGGCCGGGCGCCCAGCGACTCCGCGAGGGACTCGCGGGCCTCCTCGACCACGCGGCGGGCCCGCCGGCCGGCCGCGTGCAGGGAGGAGGCGTTGCCGACGACCCCGAGGTGCGCCGTCATCGCGGCGATCGCCTCGGGCAGCATCGGCGTGGTCGCCGCATGGTCCAGGTATGGCATAACCATCCGATTGTAGAGGGCCGCCGGGTGGCGTTCCGGCCATTGGACCGTCGGCAACGCGCCGTTGGTCCGGCGTACCGGGAGCGGTTAGCCTGGCGCCATCGGCGCGGGGCCCGGGCGGCGGGCCCGGCGGGCAGGCGGGACAGACTGGGGGCCGGATGTCGCAGTCGGTCGACCGCGCGCTCACCATCCTCGCCTCGCTCGGCGACGGGCCGGTGACGCTGGAGCAGGCCGCGACCGGGATCGGGGTGCACAAGTCCACCGCGCTGCGCCTGTTGCGCACCCTGGAGGACCACGGCTTCGTGCACCGCCAGTCGGACCGGCGCTACCGGTTGGGCGGGCGGGTGCTGTCGTTGGCGGACCGCGCGCTGGCGGAGATCGACGTCCGCCGGGTCGCGGCGCCCCACCTGGCGGCGCTGCACGAGCGCTCGGGCCACACCGTGCAGTTGGCGGTGCTGCACGAGGGCGAGGTGCTGTACGTCGACGAGCTGACCGGGCGGGCCGGTCCGATGCGGCCCTCGTGGATCGGGCGGCGCGCCCCGGCGGCGTCCACCGCGATCGGCCGGGTGCTGCTGGCCGACCGGGCCGGCCCTGGGGCGGCCGACGGCCCGCCGGGGCTGGGCGCCGAGCTGGCGGCGGTCCGCAGCCGCGGCTGGGCGGTGGAGTCGGCCGGGCACCGGGAGGCGGTGACCTGCGTGGCGGCCCCGGTGGCGGGCAGCGGCGGGCGGACGGTCGCGGCCTGCGCGGTGTCGGCGCCGGCCGAGCTGGCCCCGGCGGCCCGGCTGAGCCGGCTGCTGCCCGAACTGCTCTGCACGGCCGAGGCGATCTCGCTGGCGTATGGCGGCTCGCCTACTCCTCGCTGGTGCGAGAACCGTTGCGGTGCCAGGCCCGCGGGGCGCGCCAGCCGTACTTGAGGGCGAGCATCCGCAGCACGAAGGCGGTGAGGGCGGCGGTGGTGCCGGTGACGGCGGTGAGGTCGTCGTTGGCGATCAGGAGGGCCACCAGGGCGGCGCCGACCAGGGCGGGCACCGCGTAGATCTCGCGGTCCCAGCGCAGCAGCGAGGGGATCTCGCCGGCGAGGACGTCGCGCATGACGCCGCCGCCGGCCGCGGTGACCATGCCGAGGGCGACGGAGGCGACTGCGCCGAGCCCGAAGTCGTGCGCCTTGGCGGTGCCGGTGACGCAGAACAGGCCGAGGCCGAGGGCGTCGAGGGTCTGGACGCTCCAGTTGATCCGCTCGACCTCGGGGTGCAGGAAGAACACCACCAGGCCGGCGGCGAGCGGGGTGACGAAGTAGCCGAGGTTGGTGAAGGCGGCCACCGGGGTGGCGCCGATCACGAGGTCCCGCATCACCCCGCCGCCGAGGGCGGTGACCTCCGCCAGCACGCAGATGCCGAAGATGTCCATGTTCTTGCGCACCGCGAGCAGCCCTCCGGAGAGGGCGAACACGAAGATGCCGACCAGGTCCAGGGTCTGCTGCACGTCGGAGGGGAAGATCTGCGAGGTCACCGGACAACTATGGACCGGCGACCCCGCTGCTCAGCGCATCAGGCGGAGGTGAGCGACTTCTCCCCGGCCGCTTCCTGGTTCTCCGGGAAGTGGCAGGCCGCCTGGTGTCCGGGCTTCATCGCCACCAGCGGCGGTTCCTGTGTGGCGCAGATCTCCTGGGCCTTCCAGCAGCGGGTGCGGAAGCGGCAGCCGCTCGGCGGGTTGATCGGGGACGGCACGTCGCCCTGCAGCCGGATGCGTCCGCGCTGCTCCTTGCGCCGGGGGTCGGGCACCGGCACGGCGGAGAGCAGGGCGGTGGTGTAGGGGTGGGCGGGCGCCCGGTAGAGCGAGTCCCGGTCGGCGATCTCGACGATCTTGCCGAGGTACATCACGGCGACCCGGTCGGAGACGTGCCGCACCACCGAGAGGTCGTGCGCGATGATCAGGTACGTCAGGCCGAGCTCGCGCTGCAGGTCGTCGAGGAGGTTGACGACCTGGGCCTGGATGGAGACGTCCAGGGCGGAGACCGGCTCGTCGGCGACGATCATCTTGGGCCGCAGGGCGAGCGCGCGGGCGATGCCGATGCGCTGGCGCTGGCCGCCGGAGAACTCGTGCGGGTAGCGGTTGTAGTGCTCCGGGCTGAGCCCGCACAGTTCCAGCAGTTCCTGGACGGCCTTCTTGACGCCCCCGGCGGGCTCCGCCTTCTGCAGCTTGAACGGCGCGCCGACGATGGTGCCGACGGTGTGCCGGGGGTTCAGCGAGGAGTACGGGTCCTGGAAGATCATCTGGATGTCGCGGCGCAGCGGCCGCATCGCCCCGGCCCCGAGGCGGGTGATGTCGGTGCCCTCGAACTCGATGCGCCCGGAGGTGGGTTCGTCGAGCCGGGTGACCAGTCGGCCCATCGTCGACTTGCCGCAGCCGGACTCGCCGACCACGCCGAGGGTCTCGCCGGGCAGGACGCTGAAGTCGATGCCGTCGACGGCCCGGACGGCGCCGGTCTGGCGCCGCAGCAGCCCGCTGGTGATCGGGAAGTGCCGGGTCAGTCCGGTCACCCGGAGCAGCGGCTCGCGGTCCGGGGCCGGCGAGGGGGCAGGGATCGCCGCCGCCTTGGTGTCCGTCATGGGGTGTCTCCCAACAGGTGGTGCGCGTTCACAGCCGGGGCGCGATCTCTTCGGTGAAGATGCGGTGCCGCTCGGCGGGCTTGAGGTGGCAGGCCGCGTGGTGGCCGGGTCCGGCCTCGGCCAGCACCGGGACGTCGCTCGACGAGCGCCCGCCGGTCAGTTCGGCGTACGGGCAGCGCGGGTGGAAGGCGCAGCCGCCGGGCACGTTGATCAGGCTGGGCGGGGTGCCCCTGACCGGGACGAGCCGGTCCTGCAGTTCGCGGTCGAGGCGGGGCATCGAGCCGAGCAGGCCCCAGGTGTAGGGGTGCTCGGGGGCGTCGAACAGCTTCTCGGCGGGGCCGCGTTCGACGCACTTGCCGCCGTACATGACCAGGATGTCGTCGGCGAGTTCGGCGACCACCCCGAGGTCGTGGGTGATGATGACGACCGCGGAGCCGAACTCCTCCTGGAGGTCGCGGATGAGGTCCAGGATCTGCGCCTGGACGGTGACGTCCAGGGCGGTGGTGGGCTCGTCGGCGATCAGCAGCGAGGGGTCGTTGACCAGGGCCATCGCGATCATCGCGCGCTGGCGCATGCCGCCGGAGAACTGGTGCGGGTAGTCGTCGACCCGGCGGTCGGGCTGCGGGATGCCGACCCGGTCGAGCATCTCGATCGCGCGGGCGCGGGCCTGCTTCTTGCCGGCGGTCGGGTGGTGGACCCGGTACGCCTCCACGATCTGCTGGCCGACCGTGTAGTACGGGTGCATCGCGGTCAGCGGGTCCTGGAAGATCATCGACATGGTGCGCCCGCGCAGCTGCCGGACCCGGTCGGGGTCGGCGGAGACCAGCTCCTCGCCGTCGAGGTGGATCTGGCCGGTGATCCGGGCCCGCTTGGAGCGGTGCAGGCCCATGATGCCCAGCGAGGTGACGGACTTCCCGGAGCCGGACTCGCCGACGATGCCGAGCGTGCGGCCCTTCTGCAGGTCGAAGGAGACGCCGTCGACGGACTTCACCAGGCCGTCGTCGGTGTCGAAGTGGATCCGCAGGTCGCGCACCGAGAGGAAGGCGTCGCCGGCCGGCGGCGGGCCGGGCTTGAGCAGGTCGGCCGGGTCGGCCGCCGGGGCCTTGGAGAGCTCGGTCATGACAGCCTCACCCGGGGGTCGACGAGGGCGTACAGGAGGTCAACCAGCAGGTTGCAGATGACGATGAAGAACGCGGCGACCAGGGTGACGCCGAGGATCTTCGGCAGGTCGTTGTCGGCGATCGCGGTGACGGCGAAGAAGCCGACGCCCTGCAGCGAGAAGACCTGTTCGGTGATCAGGGCGCCGCCGAGCAGCAGCCCGAGGTCCATGCCGAAGATGGTGATGATCGGGGTGAGGGCGGAGCGCAGGCCGTGCCGGACGACCACCTTGCGCTCGGTGAGGCCCTTGGCCCGCGCGGTGCGGATGTAGTCCTCGCTCATCGTCTCCAGCATTCCGGCGCGGGTGAGCCGGGCGTAGAGCGCGGAGTAGAGGAAGGCGAGCGACACCCAGGGCAGCACCAGGTTGCGGGCCCACATCAGCGGGTCGTCGGTGAAGTTCACGTACGTCAGGTTGTCGAAGATCGGCCACTGGTAGCTGAACAGCGCGAGCGACAGCACACCGGTGAAGAAGATCGGCAGTGAGACGCCGGCCAGCGCGACGCCCATGGCGAGGCGGTCGAAGAGCGACTTGGGCCGGAGCGCCGAGACGACGCCGACGGAGACGCCGGAGAGCAGCCAGAGCACGGCCGCGCCGATGGCGAGCGAGACGGTCACCGGGATGCGCGAGGCGATCTCGGGCCAGACCTCGATGTGGTTCTTGAAGGAGTAGCCGAAGCAGGGCACCTGGCAGCTGACGGGGTCCGGGCCGAACTTGTACTCGGCGCCGGAGACCAGGCCTTTGAGGAAGTTCCAGTACTGGATGTGGACCGGCTGGTCCAGGCCCAGGTTCTGCTTCACCGCGAGGATCGTCTCGGGTGTGGGGTTCTTGCCGACGTACTGGGTGGCCAGCTGGTCGGAACTCTGACCGGCGAGTGCCGGGAGGACGAAGAAGATCGCGAAGGTTACCGCGCTCACCACGAGCAGCAGCAGGACGGCCGCGAACGTCCGCCGGATGATGTAGGCAAACATAGTCGGTCGGCTGCGGCTGCCCGCCCCCGTCCGGGTGGTCGACCCGGACGGGGGCGGGCGCGGCTGCCTTCACCTGCCTTCAGGGATGCGGAGCCAGGCTCTTACTTGGTGGTACCGATGTTGAGGTAGTCGTACTGGCCCGACCAGGCCGGGTTGCTGCCCACGTTGGTGGCGTTCGCCGGGCGGTACAGCAGGACCTTGAAGTACGTCAGCGGGACGATGACCGCGGAGTCCATGACCCGCTTGTCGACCTCGGCGTAGTTCTTCTCGCGGGCGGCCTTGTCGGTGTTCCCGATGGCGTCGGCGAGCAGCTTGTTGATCGCCGGGTCGTCCAGCTGCGAGAGGTTGCTGTTGCCGGACGCCTTGATGGCGCCGCCGTCGACGATCTGCTGCAGGTAGCCGTAGCCGGTCGGCCAGTCGGCGGACCACTGCATCATCATCAGGCCGATGCCCTTGTCCTGGATGAACTTCGGCACGCCCGCGTAGTCCGAGAAGTACTTGCCGGCCGGGTACTGCTGGATCTCGACCTTGATGCCGACCTTCTCCAGGGACGCCTTGACGGCGGTGGCCGCGTCGACCTCACCGGCCCGGTCGCTGCGGGCGGAGATCGAGGTGGTGAAGCCCTCCGGCTTGTTGCAGGCCTTCAGGGCCTCCTTGGCCTTGGTGGCGTCGCCCTTGTTCTCGGGGGTCGCGTAGGTGTCGAACTTCTGGTGGCCGGGCAGGTCCGGCGGCATCACGGTGGTGGCGATGTCACCGCGGATCGGGCCGCCGGAGGCGGTCTGCACCGAGACCTTGTCGATCGCGTACTGGACGGCCTTGCGGCACTCGATGTTGTCGAACGGCGCGAGCTTGCTGTTGATCGCGACGTACGCGAGCCGGCCGCCCTGCGCGTTGTCGGTCTGCGCCTTGAGCTTGGGGTCGGTCAGCACCTTGGCCTGGGTCTGGCGGTCGACGCCGCGGCCGGCCAGGTCGACGGTGGCGGCGCCGGACATGAGGTCCTGGTCGATGGTCGACTGCGCGACCTTCAGCTTGACGACGATCTTCTCCGCGAGCTGCTTGCGGATCGGGTCGCTGTCGGCCGACCAGTTCGGGTTCTTGACCAGGACGACCTGCTTGTCCTGCTCGTAGCTCTCGAACTTGTAGCTGCCGCTGGAGACGATGTGCTTGACGTAGTCGGCACCGTCGTCCTTGGCCTGCGGCACCGGCGCGGTCTGCGGGGTGCTCACCAGGTAGTCGAAGTCCGCGAACGCCTCCTTGAGGTGGAAGACGATCGTCTGGTCGTCCGGCGTCTCGATGGACTTCAGGCCCTCGGGGCTCTTGTCCTTGTACGGGCCCTGGTACGGCGTCTCGTTGTCGACCAGCTTCTCCTTGAAGTAGGTCGGACCGTTGGAGAAGACGTCCGCGGCGAACCCGCCGGCGCGCTGGACGGCGTGCTTCACGTCCTTGGACGTGATCGGCGTGCCGTCGTCGTACTTGAGGCCCTTGCGGAGCTTGTACGTCCAGGTCTTGCCGCCGTCGCTGGCCTGGCCGAGGGACTCGGCGAGGTCCGGGACGAGGGTGTTGCCGTCGGGGCCGGCGGCCGGCTTGAAGGTGGTCAGCGGGCGGGCGTACAGGCGCGAGAAGTTGTACATGTACGCGTAGTACGTGTTGCCCGGGTCGAACGAGTCCGGCACGTCGCTGTGCTCGTAGACCACCGTGCCGCCCTGCTTGTCCGAGGCGTTCACGATCTTGCTGGTGGCGGCGTTGGCGCCGGCGCCCGAGCTGTTGGTGCCCTTGCTGTCACCACCGCTCTTCTTGGCGTCGCTGGAACAGCCGCTGACGACCAGGACGGCAGCCGCCGCCACTGCGGTCAGCGCGATGCTGCGGGACCTGCGCATGGGTGAGATCAACCCCTTGGAGGACGTGAGGAAGTGGGTCGGTACCAGATGCCTGACGTGACGTCAGTTGCTGCGCGGGTCGAGGGCGTCACGCAGCCCGTCGCCCAGCAGATTGAAGGCGAGCACCGTCAGGAAGATCGCCAGACCGGGGACCACCATGTACTGCGGGTCCACCTGGTAGTACTTGATCGCGTCGCTGAGCATGCCGCCCCAGGAGGACTGCGGGGGCTGGATGCCGACGCCGAGGAAGCTGAGGCCGGCCTCGAAGAGGATGTTGGTCGGGATCAGCAGGGTCGAGTAGACCAGGATCGGGCCGACCAGGTTCGGCAGCAGTTCCTTGAACAGGATGAACGGGCCGCGGGCGCCGAGGCTGCGGGCCGCGTACACGAACTCCCGTTCGCGCAGCGAGAGCGTCTGGCCGCGCACGATCCGGCCCATGTAGGGCCAGTTGAAGAAGCCGATCACGAAGATCAGCACGGTGATGTGCAGCGGCAGGCCCTTCAGGCCGAACGCGCCGCCCTGCAGCGAGGCCGAGATCGAGATCGCGAAGAGCAGCAGCGGGAAGGCCAGGAAGGTGTCCATCAGCCGGCTGATCACGGTGTCCACCCAGCCGCCGTAGTAGCCGGCGATGACGCCGAGCACGGTGCCGATCACGTTGGACAGCACGGTCGCGCCGAAGGCCACCAGCAGGGAGACCCAGGAGCCCTCGATGATGCGGGAGAGGAGGTCGCGGCCGAACCCGGGGTCGACGCCCAGCGGGTGATCGAGGCTCATGCCGCCCCAGTCGCCGTACGGGATGCCGCCGAGGTCGACGTCCAGCAGGTCCTGGTTGAGGGCGTCCGGGTCGAGCCCGAAGACGGCCTGGATCGGCTTGGCCAGCACCGCGAGCAGTACCAGCAGGATGACGACCACGCCGCCGGCGACGGCGGCCTTGTCGCGCTTGAAGCGCAGCCAGGCGATCTGGCTGAGGGAACGGCCTTCGATGGTCTTCGGCGGGCCCGGTGGGGGACCGGCCTCGGGGGCGGTTCCGGTGGTCTCGATGGGTGCGGTCATGGTCAGTTGGTCCCCTCGCCGACGGTGGCCGGCCCACGGGTGCCGGTCGCCGGTTCGGCGGTACGGCTGGTGCGGACGTGCGGAGGTGCGGGTGTGTCAACAGCGGTACGGGAGTAGCTCGGTACTGCTGCCACGCGGTATGGGCATCGCGTGGGGAAGTGCTGGTCGGCGTGCGCGTCACCTTTGTGGGGCCTACCTGCGCGCAGTGCGTTGCGCAGAACTCTCTGCCATCCGAACTGGCTTGCGCCAGCCCTGACAACCGACAGATGCCCAACTGTGATCTGTACGCATGCACTCCCCGATCTTCGGTATATCCCTCTTCACACAGCTGTTACATGCATGTCAAGATGGCGAACGCAGGTGGCAGGAATATTGTCCTGTGACAGCAGGGAAGCCGATCCGATGAATCATCAGATCGGCTTCCGGTGTTTGGAGTTGAATGCCCGGGGTATCCGCCGGCGGTTTCCGCGCCGGCCGGCCGCTCCCCGGGGGCGGGTCGGCTCAGCGCCCGGGGTACCCCGGCCACGGCTGCTGCGGCGGCGGCTGCGCACCCGGCCAGGACGGCGCCGGCTGCTGCGGCCCGTACGGGTACCCCGCCTGCGAGGCGTACGGCGGCGGCGGGACCGGCGGGTACGCTGCCTGCTGCGACAGCCCGTGCCCGGCCTCCCGGTCGAAGAACGGCCGCGTCCGCGCCCGCATCCAGAGCGCCACCGGGTCGAACTCGTCGCTCATCGCCACCGTCGAGACCGCCAGGCCCTCCGGCGCCACTGCCAGCGCCCGCTGCATCAGCGCCCGCACCGCCTCCACGGTCGGCGGCGAACTCTCGTACAGGTCGAGCCCGATGGCCAGGTACGGCTCGCCCACGGCCGGCTGCACCCAGGCCCGGCGCAGCGAGCGCACCGCCCGCACCTCGCCCGCCTGCCGCTCCAGCACCGCGAAGAACTGCTGCGCCTGCACCTGCGGTTCGCTCAGCCGCAGCGGCCCGGCCGGCAGCCGGTCCAGCCCGGACGCGACCCGGCGCAGGTCCGCCCACGGCACCCCGACCCCGCCGCCGGGCGCGTGCGGGTTCAGCCACAGGCCCCAGCGCATCCGGTACAGCGTGGAGGCGATCTCCCGGCCCGAGATCACCTCGTGCGCCCGCGCCCAGCCGCTGGCGGCCAGCTGCTCGGGCGAGGTGACGGCCGGCGCGTAGCCGTGGCCGCTCACCTCCATGTTCCCGTACTGGGCGTCCGGGCTGCCCGGCGAACCGTGCCAGAGCAGCATCCACACCTGGCCCGCGGCCAGCGCCTGGAGCAGGGCTTCGTACGCCTCGTAGCGCTCCGGCGCCACCTCGCGCAGGGCGCGCTCCAGCACGCCCGGATCCGCGCCGGGGCGCCCGGCGGGTGCCTGGCCCCAGGGCCCCGGTGCACCGCCCGCTACCGCTCCCGCACTCATGCGCCCACCTCGCTGCGCCTCTTCTTCCTCGCCGACCCGCCCGGTGTCTCCGGAGTCCTCCGCCTGTCGGAGGCCCCGGTCCCGCCGGGGGTCTCCGCACGCACCCTATGCGGCACCGCAGACGGCCGCCACGGCGACGTGCCCGCGGGCCGGTGTCACATCCGCGTCCAGAACGGCTGTACCCGGTTGAGCAGCCACTCGACCACCGGGTCGTCGACGAGGTCGAGCAGTACGAGGTGGACGCCGCCGGGCAGCGGGGCGGTTCCCAGCGCCCGGCCCAGGGCCTCGTTCACCGCGACCGGGTCCGCCGGGGCGGCCAGGTCCAGCTGCACCCCCACGAACAGCACCGTCGGCTCGCCCTCGACGCTGGCCAGCGCCCGCCGCGCGGTCAGCACCCCGGGCAGCTGAGCCAGTTCGGCGCGGGCCGCGGCCAGGAAGTGCTCCGGGTCCTCGCCCGGCACCGGCTCGCGCAGCGCCACCCGCCCGCCGGGCGGCATGCCCTCGGCCTCCCAGCGGTCCTCGCGCGGCCCGCGCCGCAGCTCGGCCACGCCCTCCGGCGGCACCGGGATGCCCACCGGCGCCTGCGGGTTGACCGCGATGCCCACGCCCAGCGGCAGCCCGCGGGCGAACTCCCAGGCCGGGGCTATCGCGAAGGCCATCCCGGGCGCCTGCTGGAGGAACACCTCCTGGGAGGAGAAGACCGGCACGTACGGGGCGCCCGCCAGCTCGATCGTCGGCAGGTCCAGCCCCTGGCCCTGCGGGTCGGCCCCGGCCGGCAGCGGGATCCACACCTGGCTGCGGGCCAGCACCTCGATCACCCGCGGCGTCGCGCCCGGGTCGCCCAGCGCGGCGGTGAGCACCTGCTCCAGCTCGTTCGACGGCCACGGGCCGCCCTGCGGGGGCGCCTGCGGGGCGCCCCACTCCTGCCCCTGCTGCCCCGGGCCGTGCTCCCCCGGACCCTGCTGCTCCACCGGAAACGCCATCCGCCCCTGTACCCGCCTCTGCTCGCCGACTGCGGTGCAGCCTAGCGGGCCGGGCCCACCCCCTCTCGTGTCGCGCCGCCGGACGTGCCATGATGTGCGCGTCCGCGCGTCCGTTCCGGCCGCGCCGACACTCCAACTCCATACCGGCCGCTCGAACCCGCGCGGGAGAGTCCGGAGTGCCCCGACAGGCGGCACAGCCGGCGCCGAAGGAGCAAGTCCTCCCCGGAATCTCTCAGGCACCCCTACCGCACGGGCGAGGCACATCTGGAAAGCGGAACACGGCCCTGCCGTGCGCCCACCCACGGTGCAAGCCGCCATGCTGTCTACCAGGACATGCTCGCGGTGAAGCTCTCAGGTCCGACGACAGATGGGGAGACCCCGCCGCCGCATGCCCGCGCGCAGGTCGGGTCCCCGACCGGGACCGGTCCCGCGTGCGCACACCTGAGTGCCCAGACCGAGGAGTTCCAGGCCATGTCGTCCCTCCGCCTCACCGCGCTCGACGCGCTGCACCGCAGCCTCGGCGCCACCATGACCGACTTCGCCGGCTGGGACATGCCGCTGCGCTACGGCAGCGAGCGCGAGGAGCACCTCGCCGTCCGCACCAAGGCCGGCCTCTTCGACCTCTCCCACATGGGCGAGATCACCATCACCGGCCCGCAGGCCGGCGAGATGCTGGACCACGCGCTGGTCGGCTTCGTCTCCGCGCTGGGCGTCCTGCGCGCCCGCTACACCATGATCTGCGCCGAGGACGGCGGCATCCTGGACGACCTGATCGTCTACCGCCTGCGCGAGGACTCCTACCTCGTCGTCGCCAACGCCTCCAACGCCCAGCTGGTGCTCGACGAGCTGATCGGCCGCGCCAAGGGCTTCAACGCCGTCGTCACCGACGACCGCGACACCTACTCGCTGATCGCCGTGCAGGGCCCGGAGGCCACCGCGATCCTGGCCGACACCACCGACGCCGACCTGCCCGGCCTGAAGTACTACGCGATCCTCCCGGCGCAGGTCGCCGGCCGCGAGGTGCTGCTCGCCCGCACCGGCTACACCGGCGAGGACGGCTTCGAGATCTTCTGCAAGCCGGTCGACGCCGAGGCGATCTGGGGCGCGCTGACCGAGGCCGGCTCCGGCCGCGGCCTGGTCCCCTGCGGTCTGTCCTGCCGCGACACCCTGCGCCTGGAGGCGGGCATGCCGCTGTACGGGCACGAGCTCTCCACCGACCTGACCCCGTTCGACGCCGGCCTCGGCCGGGTCGTCCGCTTCGACAAGACCACCAACGAGGGCGCGTTCATCGGCCGCAAGGCCCTGGAGAAGGCCGCCGCCGAGGCCGAGACCAACCCGCCGCGGGTGCTGGTCGGCCTGGTCTCCGAGGGCAAGCGGGTGCCGCGCGCCGAGTACACCGTGGTCTCCACCGAGGGCGAGCCGATCGGCCGCATCACCTCCGGCGCCCCCTCCCCCACCCTGGGCAAGCCGATCGCCATCGCGTACGTGGACGCCGCCCACGCCGCCCCCGGCACCACCGTGGCCGTGGACGTGCGCGGCAAGCACGAGCCGGTGCAGGTCGTGGCGCTGCCGTTCTACAAGCGCGCCCGCTGAGCCGTCGGCCGCCCCTCCCCGTCACCGAACGCCGTCCGGCCGCCGGACCGCTTCGTCGTACCCGCTTCCCATCCTGGAGAATGACATCATGAGCAACCCCCAGCACCTGCAGTACACCGAGGACCACGAGTGGCTGACCGCCGCCGTCGACGGTGTCTCGACGATCGGCATCACCAAGCACGCCGCCGACGCCCTCGGTGACATCGTCTACGTGCAGCTCCCCGAGGTCGGCTCCACGGTCGAGGCCGGTGAGACCTGTGGCGAGCTGGAGTCCACCAAGTCGGTCAGCGACCTGTACTCCCCGGTGACCGGCGAGGTCGTCGAGGTCAACGAGGCCGTCGCGGACGACAACAGCCTGGTCAACAGCGACCCGTTCGAGACCGGCTGGCTGTTCAAGGTCCGTGTCGAGTCCACCGGCAAGCTGCTGAGCGCCGACGAGTACCAGGCCCTGACCAACCCCGAGGCCTGAGCCGTCCGCGCCGGGGCGGCCGCAGCGCGGCGGCCGCCCCCGCGCCGACCGTCCCCGACCTCTCTCCTCCCCGGGAAGACCACACCATGACGGTTCTCAACCAGTCCCTGCACGCCCTCGACCCGGAGATCGCCGCCGCGGTCGACGCCGAGCTGCACCGCCAGCAGACCACCCTGGAAATGATCGCCTCCGAGAACTTCGCCCCGGTGGCGGTCATGGAGGCCCAGGGCTCGGTGCTCACCAACAAGTACGCCGAGGGCTACCCCGGTCGCCGCTACTACGGCGGCTGCGAGCACGTGGACGTGGCCGAGCAGATCGCCATCGACCGGATCAAGGCCCTGTTCGGCGCCGAGCACGCCAACGTCCAGCCGCACTCCGGCGCGCAGGCCAACGCCGCCGCGATGTTCGCGCTGATCAAGCCGGGCGACACCATCCTGGGCCTGAACCTGGCCCACGGCGGTCACCTGACCCACGGCATGAAGATCAACTTCTCCGGCAAGCTCTACAACGTGGTCGCGTACCACGTCGACGAGAAGACCAGCCAGGTCGACATGGCCGAGGTCGAGCGCCTCGCCAAGGAGCACCAGCCCAAGCTGATCATCGCCGGCTGGTCCGCCTACCCCCGCCAGCTGGACTTCGCCGCCTTCCGCCGGATCGCGGACGAGGTCGGCGCCCTGCTCATGGTCGACATGGCCCACTTCGCCGGCCTGGTCGCCGCGGGCCTGCACCCCAACCCGGTGCCGTACGCGGACGTGGTCACCACCACGACCCACAAGACCCTGGGCGGCCCGCGCGGCGGCGTCATCCTCTGCAAGGCCGAGCACGCCAAGAAGATCAACTCCGCGGTCTTCCCCGGCCAGCAGGGCGGCCCGCTGGAGCACGTGATCGCCGCCAAGGCCGTGGCCTTCAAGGTCGCCGCCTCGGAGGAGTTCAAGGAGCGCCAGCAGCGCACCCTGGACGGCGCGAAGATCCTCGCCGAGCGCCTGCTGCAGGCCGACGTCGCCGAGGCCGGCGTCTCGGTCCTCTCCGGCGGCACCGACGTGCACCTCGTCCTGGTCGACCTGCGCAACAGCCAGCTCGACGGCCAGCAGGCCGAGGACCGCCTCCACGAGGTCGGCATCACCGTCAACCGGAACGCGATCCCGAACGACCCGCGCCCGCCGATGGTGACCTCCGGCCTGCGCATCGGCACCCCGGCCCTCGCCACCCGCGGCTTCGTCGCCGAGGACTTCCGCGAGGTCGCCGACATCATCGCCGAGGCCCTCAAGCCGGCCTTCGACGAGACCGCCGCGGCCTCCCTCAAGGCCCGCGTCACCGCGCTCGCCGAGAAGTACCCGCTCTACCCGAACCTCTGAGTTCGGCGGCCGGGTGACCGGGCTCACCCCGTCCGGCCACCTGCTGTTTCCGGGGCACCGCGCACACTGGAAGTGCGCGCGGTGCCCCGTCCCGTGTACCGCCCAGTTCTTCCACGAGACCAGACAAGGACGTCACTCCGTGGCCATCAGCGTCTTCGACCTCTTCTCCATCGGCATCGGCCCGTCCAGCTCGCACACCGTCGGCCCGATGCGGGCCGCCCGGATGTTCGCCCGCCGCCTGAAGTCCGAAGGCCTGCTGGCGGAGGTCGCCTCCGTCCGCGCGGAGCTGTACGGCTCGCTCGGCGCCACCGGCCACGGGCACGGCACCCCCAAGGCCGTCCTGCTGGGCCTGGAGAACAACTCCCCCCGCACCGTCGACGTCGACCGGGCCGACCTCGACGTGGAGCGGATAAACGCCGAGAAGCGGATCAACCTGCTCGGCGTCCACCCGATCGACTTCGACCCCGGCACCCAGCTCGTCCTGCACCGCCGCCGCTCGCTGCCGTACCACGCCAACGGCATGACCCTGTGGGCGTTCGACGCCGAGGGCGCCACCCTGCTGGAGAAGACCTACTACTCGGTCGGCGGCGGCTTCGTCGTCGACGAGGACGCCATCGGCGCCGACCGGGTCAAGCCGGACGACACCGCGCTGAAGTACCCCTTCCGCACCGGCGAGGAACTGCTCCGGCTCACCCGGGAGACCGGCCTGTCCATCTCCGGCCTGATGCTGGAGAACGAGAAGGCCTGGCGCAGCGAGGAGGAGATCCGGGCCGGCCTGCTGGAGATCTGGCGGGTCATGCAGGAGTGCGTCCGGGCCGGCATGAGCCGCGAGGGCATCCTCCCCGGCGGCCTCAAGGTCCGCCGCCGCGCCGCCTCCGGCGCCCGCGCCCTGCGGGCCGAGGGCATCGGCCCGGCCAACGCGATGGAGTGGGTCACCCTCTACGCGATGGCCGTCAACGAGGAGAACGCCTCCGGCCGCCGCGTCGTGACCGCCCCCACCAACGGCGCTGCCGGCATCATCCCGGCCGTCCTGCACTACTACCTGAACTTCATCCCGGGCGCCGACGACGACGGCATCGTCCGCTTCCTGCTCGCGGCCGGCGCCATCGGCATGCTGTTCAAGGAGAACGCCTCCATCTCCGGCGCCGAGGTCGGCTGCCAGGGCGAGGTCGGCTCCGCCTGCTCGATGGCCGCGGGCGGCCTCGCCGAGGTCCTCGGCGGCAGCCCCGAGCAGGTCGAGAACGCCGCCGAGATCGGCATCGAGCACAACCTCGGCCTCACCTGCGACCCGGTCGGCGGCCTGGTCCAGATCCCCTGCATCGAGCGCAACGGCATGGCCTCGGTCAAGGCCGTCACCGCCGCCCGGATGGCCCTGCGCGGCGACGGCCGGCACCACGTCTCCCTCGACAAGGCGATCAAGACCATGAAGGAGACCGGCGCCGACATGAAGATCAAGTACAAGGAGACCTCGCGCGGCGGCCTCGCCGTCAACGTCATCGAGTGCTGACCCTCACCGGCTGCTGACCGACCCGCCGCCCGCCCCGTGCCACGCGCCCGGGGCGGGCGGTGGCAGTTCGCCGCAGTCGTGGGTGTAGAGCCAGGCCGTCGCCCGGTCGAAGAACAGCCGCACCCCCAGCGGCATCACCAGGTCGCGCAGCCGCCGGGCGAGCGGGCCGGCCGTCTTCGCGTCGCGGTTGCGCCCCGCCTCCTCGACCATCTTCGACGTCCGCCGGTGCCGGGCCCCGTCGTACGCCGCCAGGGCCGTGGGGACCGAGGGCCCCGCCGCCAGGGAGCGGGCGAGGACCAGCGCGTCCTCCAGCGCCATCGAGGCGCCCTGCCCCGCGCCGACCGGGTGCGCGGCGTCGCCGACCAGCACGATCCGCCCGTCGTGGCGGACCCGGACCGGGGCGAGCGTGTGCATCGAGGCCGGCCGGTGCAGTTCGACGGCGGCCGCGAGGATCGCGGACGGCACCCGCTCGTGCCGGTAGAGCCCGGCCAGCCGGCGCAGTAGCTCCGCGCCGCCGAGACCCGGCTCCGGGGCTTCGGGGGACGCCACCTGGGCCGACCACCAGATCCGGCCCTCGGGTGCGGCGAGGTGCAGGAACGCGCCGTTGCGGGCGAAGGTCAGGTGGAAGGTGCCGGGCTCGACGCCGGCGGCGCCCTCGGCTCCGTACCCGGCGGCGCCCTCGGATCCGCCCTCGTGGACGCCCTCGGAGACGCCGGAGACGCTGTAGAGCCCGGCGTAGGCGGGTGCGGGGGCGGCCGGGTCGAGCAGTGCGCGGGTGGCCGAGCGCAGGCCGTCCGCGCCGACGAGCAGCGCCCCCTCCGCCGTCCGGCCGCTCGCGAAGACCGCCCGCACCCCGTCGCCGGTCGCCACGGCGTCCACCAGGCGCTCCCCGGTGACGATCTCCGCCCCGGCCTCCAGCGCCGCCGCCCGCAGCTCCTCGACGAGCGCGCCGCGCATCAGGGTCACGCTGTACAGGTCGTCGCCGGCCCGTCGGCCCCGCGGCACGTCGCCCAGCAGCTTGCCCGAACCCGACCACATGCGCTGGCGCGGCACCTCGATCCCGGCCCGCCGCACCCGCTCCAGCACGCCCAGGGAGCGCAGCACGCGCAGCCCGTTGGAGGCCAGGCTCAGGAACGAGCCCACCCGGCCCGCCGGTTCGGGGTACGCCTCGTACACCGTCACCTCGGCCCCGATCCGCCGCAGCGCGATCGCACTCGCCGCTCCCGCCACCCCGCCGCCGATCACGATGACCCGCACGCTTCCCCCTGAATCCTCATTCATTGAATTCTGATTCATCGAACAGGGGTTCACTATGATGGAGGGTCAGCCGAACGTCAAGCACGACAGGGAGAACCGCCCGATGGGCGTACGCCAGGAGAAGGCCGCCGAGACCGAGGCGGCACTGAAGGACGCGGCCCGCCGGCTGTTCGCCGAACGCGGCTACCTCGACACGAAGATCACCGACATCACCCGCGAGGCCGGCCGCGCCACCGGCTCCTTCTACGCCCACTTCGCGGACAAGAACGCCCTGCTCCAGGCCCTGCTCCAGGACCTCGGCGCACAGGCCGACGGCGCGATGGCAGCCGGCGGCCACCCGGCCGACCACGACCTCACCGACCCCGGGCAGCTGCGCGGGCACCTCGCCGTCACCTGGCACGTCATCCGCGAACACCTGCCCGTGGTCGTCGCCCTGATGCAGACCGACGTCGCGGGCCCGCCCGGCGAGGGCCGCGCCTGGACCTCCCTCGCCCGGGAGACCGGCGTCCTGCGCGACCACCTGGAGTGGCTGCGCGACCGGGGCCACCGCCTCCCCGGCGACCCGGCCCTGATCGCCGCGGCCATGGGGGCGATGGTCTCGATGCTCGGCTACGCCGTCGCCACCGCCGGCGAGGACGGCCCGCGGGCGAGCGACGACGAGATCGTCGACTCCCTCACCGCCCTCCTCCTCCACGGCCTCACCGGCCCGCCGCCGACCACCGGGTGACACCCTGCGGGACCACGAGGCGCGCCTACCGCCGCGAGGTTTTACCAAACGGTCGACCAACGGGAGTCTGCGGGCGGATAGCGTTCAGGGCATTCAGTGATCTCGAAAGCCCTGGGAGGGGTCTGTCATGCGTGCGCTCGAACTGGCGGAACTGGCCGGCGGACTGTCGGAGGCCTGGCGGTCGCAGGTGCTGGCGGAGGTGGGGACGGCCAGCGTGAAGGTGCTGCGGATGGACGGGACGCCGGTGCCCGAGGAGGTCCACGGGGTGACGGAGGTCCTGCTCGTCCTGGACGGCCTGCTGGAGCTGGAGGTGGCCGGGGAGCCGGTTTCGGTGGCCGCCGGGGGCGCGTACGTCATGCCGGCCGGGACGACGCACGCGGTGCGGGCCGGGAGCCGCGGGACGCTGGTGATCGTGGAGGTCGACGGGGCCTGAGCACCCCGCGGCCCCGGCCGTCCGCCGGAGCCCGGCGGACGGCCGTCGGCGTGAGCGCGGGCTCACAGCAGGGCGGGCGGGAGCTTCAGTTCGAACCAGACGGTCTTGCCGATGCGGCGCTCCCCGCGCGGGTGGGCGCCCCAGGAGTCGGCGAGCGCCGAGACCAGTTCCAGGCCCCGGCCGGACTCGTCCTCGAGCCCGGCCCGGCGGGGCCTGGGGAGTCCGGCGTCGGCGTCGGAGACCTCGACCCGGAGCAGTCCGTCGAGGAGCGCCGCCCGGACGGCGATGTGCCGGCCGGCGGGTGTGCGGGCGTGGCGGCAGGCGTTGGTGACGAGTTCGGAGAGCAGGAGCAGGGCGGTCTGGACGGTGTCGTCGGCGAGCTGCCAGGTGTGCGCCTGCCGGTGGAAGAACGCGCGGGCCCGGCCGACACTGCGGGCGTGGCGCGGAAGGTACCAGGAGGCTTCGGGGTGGTTCGTCATCGGTCACTCACAGGAGCGGAGTTCGGGCATTTCACGCTCATAGGGTGGTGACCCGGGCATAGCCTCGGGAGTCACGCCGCCGGGACAGTTGGCGGTTGTCCCGGAAGTGGACCGGGGTCGAGGGACCGGGGGTCCGGAGATGAGCGCGCCCGCGCAGCCGCCGATGGCATGGAAGTACTGCGGCGACCAGATCAAGCGCTGGAGGGCCCAATCCGGCGTGACGCGCGAGCAGTTGAGCGCTGCAGCTTCGTACGACTCGGAGACCGTCCGGGCCATGGAGGCCGGACGCCGGAAGCCCTCGCTCACCCTGCTGCGGATCGCCGACGAGCTGTGCGGCGCGCGGGGGATGCTGCTCGGGGCCCAGGACTTCCTGAAGCCGGAGAAGTTCCCGTCCTACTCGCGGGAATTCACCCAGGCCGAGGCCGAGGCGATCGCCGTGCACTCGTACGAGGCACTGCTCATTCCGGGTCTTCTCCAGACCGAGGAGTACGCCCGCGAGTTGATCAGCAGCAGTTACCCACCCCTGGACGATGAAACGGTCGAAGTCCGCGTCGCCGCCCGAATGCAGCGGCAGGAGAGGCTGAGAAGGTCGCCGACCGTGATGTTCGGGTTCGTGATCTATGAAGCGGCGCTGCGCGCCACCGTCGGCAAGACCGCATTGATGAAACGGCAACTCCACTACCTGATGGCTGTGGGTGGCCTCCGCAATGTGGCGATCCAGGTGCTGCCACTGGGCCGCGCGGCGTTCGGAGCGCTTGAGGGTCCGATCGTTCTGTTGGAGACTCCCGAACACGAGCAGCTGGCCTACGTGGAAGGACAGAAGACGGGTGTGCTGTACTCCGCGCCGGACAAGGTGAACCCCCTCGCGCAACGCCATGGCATGATCCGCATGCAGGCCCTCGGCATGGAGGAGTCGGCCGAGTTCATCGGGAAGTTGGCGGAGGAGCTATGAGCGCCGGGGCTGTGTGGTTCAAGTCCAGCTACAGCAATGGCGACGGCGGGAACTGCGTCGAAGTCGCCGTGTCCTGGGCCACGTCCAGCTACAGCGGCAGCGACGGCAACAACTGCGTCGAGGTGGCCGCCTGCCCCTCGGCCGTCCATGTCCGGGACTCCAAGGACAAGGACGGGCCGCAGCTCTCGTTCTCGCCTGCCGCGTGGGCCGACTTCCTCGTGCTCGTGGCCCGGGGCCCAAGCCTCGGGAGTCGAGTCCTTTCCTAGCTGATTGGGTGGGCAAACACCCCCCACCCACCCGCCCAACCACCGCTCCGGCCAGCATGCATGACTAATCGTCACCGGGTCGCCACCATGCGCATTCGACGTGTAGCGTGCGCACCAACGAATCAACCCCCGCCGGTGCTCGCAACACCTGACGGGGGTCTGACCGCACGATCGAACAGAGGCGATCCCGTGGCTGTCGACGACTTTAGCGTCGTCCTCCCCTCCTCCGCCCACGCCATGGCCCAGCCGGGCTACGGCAAGCGCTCCGCGCCCGGCCAATCGCCGCGCAGCCGTGCGGACTTCGCACAGTTGCCCGTACGCGAGCAGTACCTCGCGCACTGCATCGACCGGCTGCCGGACGGCGCCGCGATGGACGCCAAGACGCTCGCCAAGGAGCAGCCGCTGTACGGCCAGCAGGCCGTCCGCAGTGCGCTGAACGCCCTCTCCGCCGCCGGGCACCTGCGCCGGGTGCGCGAGCGGGTCGCCGACCGCTCGCAGTGGGCGAGCCGGACGTACTTCTCCCGCGCGCCGCGCCCGGACGCCTGGTGGAACGCCTTCCTGGCCACCGGTGAGGTCCTCGGTGACGTCCACGCCGAGGTCCACGCCGAGGCCGGCGAGGTTCACCCGGACGAGGCGGCCGCACACGAGCAGCAGGCCGAACCCCCCGCCTCCGACGACGACGGCCCCTCCCCCGGCTACACCGCGCTCGCCCGTCTCGGCCTGGCCGACGGCCGGCTGGTCCTGTCGGCGGCGGAGTGCGCGGCGCTCGCACCGCTGGCCGCCGAGTGGTTCGCCCGTGGGAGCGACCAGGAGCGGTTCACCCGCACCCTCACCGCGGGCCTCCCGCCGGAGGTGCACAGCCCGGCGGCGCTCGTCCGCACCCGGCTGACGACCAAACTGCCGCCCGCGCTCCCCACGGCCGCAGAAACCCCGGAAGCCCCGCAGGCCGTGCAGCAACCCGCAGCCGCCGCGCGTCCGACGGCTCTCCAGGAGTGCACCGACTGCCGCGCCCCGGCCCGCCCGCACGCCCTGCTCGGCGGCCTCTGCCGGGCCTGCCGCGAACCCTCGGGCCGACCCGTACCCGACCTCCCCGCCGCCGCGGGCCCCGATGCGGTCCGGACCAGGGTCGCGGAGCTGCGGGCGACGGCCCGCCGGGGCGGCGAGGTCCGCCGGGCGCTGTTCGGGGGCGGCGACCCGTCCGGGGGCCGCGACCTGTTGGCGGGCCGCGACCCGTCCTGGGGCCGCGACCTGCCGATCCGGGCCGGGGCGGGCACGCCGTAGAGTGGCGGGGCAGCTGGTTCGCCCCCGTCCGCCTGGCGGGGTGCGTCGCAAGAGGGAATCTCGGCCGCACGGCGTCCCCGCCCTAGGCTGAGCGGTCCCGCTGCGGAACGCGCCCGCCCCGACCGGGAGGCCGGGGCGGGTCCGAGCGGGTCGGGGCGGGTCGGGGCGGGTCGGGGCGGGACCGAGCGGATCGGGCCGGTCAGCAGCGGCGGGATCGGGCCGGTCAGCGGCGGCCGAGCGAGCGGTACGTCCAGCCGGCCGCGCGCCACGCGTCCGGGTCCAGGACGTTGCGGCCGTCGACGACGGCGCGGGCGGCGACCTCCTCGCCCAGGGCGGCGGGGTCGAGCTCCACGAACTCCCGCCACTCGGTGAGCAGCAGCACCACGTGCGCCCCGCGGGCGGCCTCCGCGGCGGAGGCGGCGTAGCCCAGGTCGGGGCAGGCCTTGCGGGCGTTGTCGAGGGCCGCCGGGTCGTACACCGAGACCTGCCCGCCCTCGCGGGCGATCGCCGTGGCGACGTCGAGCGCGGGCGAGTCGCGGATGTCGTCGGACTCCGGCTTGAAAGCGGCGCCGAGCACGGCGACGCTGCGGCCGGTGAAGGAGCCGCCGGCCAGGTCGCGGGCGTGGTCGACGGCCCGGGTGCGGCGGCGCTGGTTGATCGCGTCGACCTGCCGCAGGAACTCCAGGGACTCGCCGGTGCCCAGCTCCTCGGCGCGGGCGACGAAGGCCCGGATGTCCTTGGGCAGGCAGCCGCCGCCGAAGCCGAGTCCGGCGGCGAGGAAGCGCCGGCCGATCCGGTCGTCGTGCCCGAGCGCGTCGGCCAGCCGGACCACGTCGGCGCCGGCCGCCTCGCAGACCTCGGCGATCGCGTTGATGTACGAGATCTTGGTGGCCAGGAAGGCGTTGGCGGCGACCTTGACCAGTTCGGCGGTGGCGTAGTCGGTGACCACGGTCGGGATGTCGCCCAGCGGTTCGTACAGGTCGCGCAGCAGGCCCTCGGCCCGGCCGGGGCGCACCCCGAGCACGATCCGGTCGGGGACGAGGGTGTCCTGCACGGCGTGGCCCTCGCGCAGGAACTCCGGGTTCCAGGCGAGTTCGGCGCCCTGCCCGGCGGGGGCGAGGGCGGTGAGCCGGGCGGCCAGCCGGGCCGCGGTGCCGACGGGGACGGTGGACTTGCCGACGACCAGGCAGGGCCGGTCGAGGTGCGGGGCCAGGGCGTCCACGGCGGCGTCGAGCTGGGAGAGGTCGGCGGCCCCGGAGTCCTTGCGCTGGGGGGTGCCGAGGCAGAGGAAGTGCAGGTCGCCGAAGTCGGCGGCCTCCCGCGGGTCGGTGCCGAAGCGCAGCCGGCCGGCGGCCAGGTTGCGGCGCAGCAGTTCCTCCAACCCCTGCTCGTGGATGGGCAGTTCGCCCTGGTTGAGGCGGCGGACCTTGTCCTCGTCGATGTCCAGTCCGAGGACCTGGTGGCCGAGTTCGGCCATGCAGGCGGCGTGGGTGATGCCGAGGTAGCCGCTGCCGATCACCGTCAGGCGGTGGCGCATGGACGGTCTCCTGTCGTAGGTGGCCTGTCGTGGGTGGCCTGTCGTGGGCGGGGGGTGCGGGGCGCTGCCGGGAGGTGCAGGGAGCCCGGCGGTGCGGTGCGGTCGGCGGGCCGTCAGGTCCGGCCGGCGGCCCGGGGCAGCCGTCGGACGGGCCGGACGGCGAGCAGGGCGAGCGCGCAGCCCAGGCTGACCAGGGCGCCGAGGAACAGCAGCCGGTGCACGCCGACGAGGTCGCTGGCGGGCCCGGCGACCGCCTGGCCGAGCGGGACGGCCAGGATGGAGCCGGCGATCTCGTAGGCGGCGACCCGGTTGAGCTTGTCCTCCGGGATCTGGGTCTGCACGGAGGTCGCCCACTGGACGCCCCAGAACGCCCACCCGACGCCGCTGACCAGGTAGCCGAGCATCAGCAGCGGCACCGGCGGCACCAGGGCGGCGGAGAGCGGCATCAGCGGGAAGAGCAGCATCGCCACCGCCCCGCCGAACAGCGGACGGGCCGGGCGCAGCCGGATCGCGACCAGTCCGCCGAGCACGCAGCCGACGCCGAAGGCGCTCTCCGCCCAGCCGAAGGCCGCCTTGCCGTGGGCGTCGATGATGGAGACCGCGCCGACCGGGGTGATCGGGCCCCAGACCGAGACGCCGAGGACCCACCAGATCAGGATCACCGACCACAGCCAGGAGCGGGAGCGGAACTCCGTCCAGCCCTCGCGCAGGTTCTGCAGGGTGGAGGCGGTGCGGTCGGGCTCGACGTGCGGCAGCCGCAGGGCGGCCAGGCAGAGCCCGCTGAGGACGAAGGTGGCGGCCGTCGCGGCGAAGACCGCGGCGGGGGCGATCGAGGCGACCAGGGTGCCGGCGAGCGCCGGGCCGGCCATCGTGGCGACGCCCTGGCTGACCCGCAGCACGCCGTTGGCCTGCTGCGGGTCGGCGGCGACCTGGGGCACCAGGCTGGTCAGGCCCGGCTGGAACATCGCGGTGGCGAGCCCGCCGAGCACGGATGCGACGACGAGCAGCCACAGCGGCGGGTGGCCGAGCCAGAGGCCGACCGCGAGCCCGGCCTGGACGGCGCAGCGCAGCGCGTCCGCGGCGATCATCTGCGGCCGCGGGTGGAACCGGTCGGCGAACACCCCGCCGAACACCACGAACAGGGCGAACGCCCCCATCCAGGCGCCCAGTACGACGCCGACCGCGCCCACCCCGAAGCCGAGGGCGAGCATCGCGACGGCCGTGGCGACCGGGATCATGGTGTCGCCGAGCACCGCCATGGTGCGGGCGGTGAAGTAGAGCCCGAAGTTGCGGGTCCACAGGCGGGCGGGCGGGGCGGGCGGCGCGGCCAGGGTCGCGGCCATGGGGCTCCTTCGGGACGTCCGCCGGGGCGGGCGGGTGCTCGGGGGGTCGGACGGACGCAGGGACGTACGGGACCGGTGGCGTACGGGGTCGGACGGACCGGGGTCGGGCGGGCGCCGGCGGGGCTCAGAGGTCGAGTTCGACCCGGTAGGTGCGCAGCCAGGCGTCGGTCTGCAGGGCGGTCTCCAGCGCGGCCCGGCCGACCCCCGCGACCAGGGCGTCCGCGCCGTCGCGGGCCACCGCGGCCCGGAGCGCGGGGGCGAGCAGCGGGGCGACGGGGCTGTCCGGGTCCAGCGCGACCCGGGCCAGCCGCTCCCGCAGCACCCGGTCGTAGCCGGCGTCCCGCAGGTTGGGGTACGGCGTCTTGACCCGCATCGCCACCGACTCGGGCAGCAGGTCCTTCATCGCCGCCCGGAGCAGGCTCTTCTCCCGGCCGTCGAACGCCTTCATCGCCCAGGGGATGTTGAAGGTGTACTCGACCAGCCGGGGGTCGGCGAACGGCACCCGGATGTCGAGCCCGGCGGCGGTGCCGAGGCGGTCCAGCCGGTCGAACAGCACCCGGGTGTGGCGGGTGTGCGCCAGGTAGGTGACCTCGCGGTAGCGGGCCTCGACCGGGTCGCCGACCGCGTCGGCGGCGGCGAGCTCGGCCACGGCGGCGCTGTGGCAGTCGCGTTCGTAGCCGGCCAGGTCGAGCTTGCCGAGCAGTCCGGCGTCGAAGACGACGTCGGTGCCCAGGAAGCGCGGGCGGCCCTCGGCGACCCAGGGGAAGGTCGGCTCGGCGATCCACTCGGGCAGCCGGTTCCAGTTGTAGCCGCCGAAGACGTCGTCGCCGCACTCCCCGGACAGCGCGACGGCGGCGTGCCCGCGCGCCTCGCCGAACAGCAGCCGCAGCGAGGCGTACTGGTCGCCCTTGTTGATCGGGATGTCGTACGCGGCGAGCACCGAGGCGCGCAGCTCGGGGTCGAGCAGGTCCAGGCCGGCGAGCGAGATCTCGCCGTGCTCGGTGCCGGCGTGGTCGGCCATCAGGCGGGCGTAGAGGTGGTCCTCGTTGCCCTGGACCGCGGCGCCGTCGGTGCCCGGCTCCTGGTCGTCGACCGCGAGCGAGCGGATCGGGCCGCGGCCCTGGCGGCGGGCGAGGTCGGCGGCCAGCGCGGTGAGCGAGCTGGAGTCGAGGCCGCCGGAGAGCAGCGAGCAGGGCAGTTCGTCGCCGTCCAGGTGCGGGGCGACCGCGGCCTCCAGGAGGGCCCGGACGGTCTCGACGGTGGTGTCCAGGTCGTCGGTGTGCCCCCCGACCTCCAGCCGCCAGTAGCGCCGTTCGGTCGCGCCGGAGCGGCCGACCTTGAGCAGTGCGCCGGGCAGGACCTCGCGCAGGCCCCGGAAGACCGCGTGGCCGGGCACCCGGGCGACGGAGAGGATGTCCCGCAGGCCGTCGGCGTCGAGGGCGGGCCGGAAGCCGGGGTGGGCGAGGACGGCCTTGGGCTCGGAGCCGAAGAGCACGCCGTCCGGGGTGGTGGCGTAGAACAGCGGCTTGACGCCCATCCGGTCGCGGACCAGCAGCAGTTCCTCGCGGCGCGGGTCCCAGAGGGCGAGCGCGTAGCTGCCCTCGATGCGGGTGACGAAGTCCTCGCCCCAGGCCAGGTACGCCTGGAGGACGGCCTCGGCGTCGCCGCCGGTGACCGCGCGGTGCCCGGCGGCGGTGAGCCGGTCGCGCAGCTCGCGCGGGTTGGTGAGGTGGCCGGCGAAGGAGAGGACGGCGCGCGGGCCGGTGTCGCCGGGGGCGGTCAGCGGCTGCGGGTGCGGGTCGCGGGCGGTGCGGCGGTGGCCGAGGGCGGCGTGCGCGGAGCTCCACAGCCCCTCGCCGTCGGGCCCGCGCCGGGCCAGTGCCGTGGTCATGGCCCGGACGACGTCCTGCCCGTCCGCGGTGTCGCGGGAGAAGTCGACCCAGCCGGCTGTTGCGGACATGCGGTACTCCAGGGGGAGGGGGTGGCGGCGGTGGCGGGTGGTGCGGGGGTGTCAGATGGGGCGGGAGTGACGGGTGGTGCGCGGGCGGCCGGCGGCGCCGGACGGGGCGCCGCCGGCCTGCGCGGCTAGGCCCGCGGGTCGGGGACGGTGTAGTCGCCGTGGATGTCGCAGGCCCACCACTGGGCGAGGGCGCGCATGCTCTCGCGGAGCACGGCCGAGGGGCGCCAGCCGAGTTCGGACTCGATCAGCCCGGTCGCCATGGTCCAGCGGTCGACCGTCGGGTCCTGGACCCACTCCCAGGGCGTGCGGCGCGAGACGTCGGCCAGGAGCCCGGCGAGCTCCTGCTCGTCGAAGGCCGCCGAGGCGACCTGGAGCACCGGCTGCGCGGGCGGGGCCGCCAGGACGGCGCGCAGCGCGTCGGCGAGGTCGCGGTGGTCCAGGACCTGGTGGCGGCCGAGCGGGTTGAGGGCGAGCGGGCGCCGGGTCCAGGCCAGGTTCACCCACCGCACCAGCGGGCTGTCCTGCGGCGCGTACGGGCCGACCGGATCGGCGAGCCGCAGCACCTGGACGGGGACGCCGTGGTCGGCGCCCCAGGCGCGGACGGCCTGCTCCTCGCGCCACCAGGCCAGCGCCACCGGGTCGGCCGGGGCCTCGGCCGGCGACTCCTCGGTGACGGTCCGTTCGCGGCTGCCCCGGTGGACGGCCGCGGAGCCGGCGTAGACCAGGCGCTCCACCCCGGCCTTGGCGGCGGCGGCGAGCACGTCGGCCAGCTGGCCGTCCTCCTCGGGCCGGCCCAGGTGCACCACGTACCGGACGCCGTCGAGGTCCTCGGCGGACGGGCGGCCGACCGGGTGCCCGGCCTCGTACCCGGCGTCGGGTCCGGCCTCGTACCCGGCCTCGGGTCCGATGTCGGCGAGCAGCCGGGCCAGCTGCCGGGCGAAGGCCGGGTCGCCGCCGGTGACGGCCACCCGGGCGAGCGGCTCCGGGCGGGGCGTGCGGGCGGCCGGGTCGGCGCCGGCGCGGCGGCCTGCGGCGAGCGCGGTCAGCGCGAGGTCGCGCACCGCGGGGGCCGCGGCGAGCAGTTCGGCGGCGGTGTACTCCTCGCACAGGCCGCCCGATCCGAGGGTCTCCAGGACGGCGGCGGCGATCTGCGGGTCCGGCTCCGGTGCGTCGGCGGTGACGGCGCCGAGGGCGAAGGCGGTCAGCCAGACGGGCCGGGCGGAGCCGTCCGGGAGCCCGGCCCCGGCGTCCGGACCGGCGGCCCCGAAGGCGGCCAGGCAGGCGTCCAGCAGGCCGGTGCGGGCGAGCTGCCGCTCGGTCTCCAGGTACTCCCACTCGGTGCCCCGGAGCACCGCGCAGCGGGCCTCGCCGTACTGGTAGAAGGGCACCACCGGGAAGCGCGGGCACGGTCCCTCGGTGTCCGCCCGGCCCGCCTCGCCGGTGAACAGGGTCGCCTGGCGGAAGCCGTGGTACGTGTTGCCGGCCAGGCTGGGCAGGTCGTCGTGCTGCACCGTGCTGGGGGTGCAGAAGCGCACCGGCATGCCGATCGCGTTCAGGTAGCGCTGCACCACCACGTCGTACGGCCAGCCGCCGCCGTGCTCCTCCTGGTAGGCCGCGTAGCCGCGGGCGGCCTCGGCGGGCAGCATCAGCGCCTGGCAGGGCACGTGCTCCTGGAGGGTGTACGCCCAGGGCGCGCCGGTCAGCGCGGCGAGCCGGGCGACGGCTCCGTTGCGGGCCTCCCAGCCCGCGTAGAGGGCGATCGCCTCGCCGGGGGCCGCGGCGGCGGCGCGTTCGGCGTGCTCGTAGAAGCCCTCGGCGAGCACCACGTCGTCCTGCAGCACCAGGTGGTGGGTGGCGTCGGGCGCCACGCAGGACCAGGAGAGCGGTGCCACCCGCAGGGCGGTCGGGCGGCCGTCCGGCTCGGGGTCCATGATCACGCGGACGCGGCCCCGCGGGTCCGCCGCGGCGAGCCGCCCGGCCTCCTCCGCGCGCTTGGGGTGACTCATCACCGCGCCGCTCAGCCGCACCTGCGCCGGTTCGTTACTGGCATCCATCGGACTACCTCGCTGTGGGGGGTGGGGGGATCAGGGCGGACGGGTCAGTCGGTGACCCGGTCGGCACCGGCGTTGCGGACCTTGCGCTCGTTGTCGTTCAGACCGTGGTCGGACCCCTGCTCGCGCTCCAGCCGGATCATCGAGGCGGGGCGGTAGTTGAGGATGTACGCCCGCCGCACCCGGTCGCTGGTGTTGCCGCGGGAGTAGTGCAGGGTGCTGCCGGAGTGCGCGACGCCCTGACCGGCCGTCACCGGGACGGCGGTGGCCCCGGGCTCGTCCTCGGAGCAGTCGCACTCGATGTTCTTACCGTCGCTGGTGGGGCGGTGCGGGCGCAGCGGCTGCGCGTGCGAGCCCTTCACGTACCACATGCAGCCGTTGTCGAGGCCGGCGTCGTCCAGGGCGACCCAGATCGAGACGGCCCGGGTGTCCGGCAGGTCGATCCAGTACGCCGCGTCCTGGTGCCAGGGGGTCGGCACCGCGGTGTGCGGGGCCTTGTGGATCAGCATGTCGAAGTCGAGCATCGCGTCGTCGCCGATCAGCTCGCGGGCGAGGGCGAGCGCCCGCCCGTGCAGCGGCAGGTCGTGGATCGGCGGGTGGAGCGCGGAGGGCCACATGATCTGCGTGATGTTCTCGACGCCGGCCTCGACGCCGTCGGCCCGCGGCGCGTGCGAGCCGAGGTCGGAGCGCTTGTCGCCGCTCTCGATCTCACCGGCGAGGAAGCGGTCGTAGATCTCCCGGTACGCCTCGACTTCGTCCGCGGAGAGCAGCGTCCCGGCGAAGACGAATCCGTCCTCCCGGAATGCACTGGCCAGGTCGAGGTGTGCACTGACGGTCATGGCTGAATCCTTTCCCGTGTACGGTCCGCGGCCCGTGGGAATTCGCCGCGGACGGGCCGTGCGGACATGGCGGAGCACGGCGGGTTCTTTCCGCCGCGGAATTTCGCTGTTCGGCGCCGGGCCGGTGGTCGATCGGCATTCGGCCCGGCCGCCCGGCCGGGCCGCTCCGGTTCCCGGCCACCGCCATCAAATAGCCGGGAATTCGCCGCGGTCAACGTCCGTCGTCTCCCCGGCCCGGGGGCCGGGGTCAGCCCGCCTCGGCGATCCGCATCCGGTCGCGGTCCTCCGTGGCGCGACGGGCGGCGGCGTCCAGGACGGCCAGCACCCAGGCGGACAGGTCGCAGTTGGCCCGGTCCGCGGCGTCCTCCCAGAGGCCGTGGCGGGCCTGCGTGACGGCGAGCCTGAGTTCGACGGAAATGGGTCGTGCGCCTGCGCCCGGTGTCGTGGCGGCGCGGATCCGGCGGCGGAGTTCATTGCGCGACCAGCCGCCCTGCTGGGCCCGGTCGAGCCAGTTGTCCTGCACTTCGGGATCGAGTGAGGCGACCTCGGCGTGGTGCTGCATGCTCAGGGCCGGCCGGCGGCGGCCGGGCGGGAACTTCCGGGCGATCCACGCATAGTTCCGCAGGGTCTGGTAATCCAGTGCGGTTTCGTCGATGGCCTTTCGATAGCGCTCGGGATATCGGTCCTGGCCGTAGACGAGCCAGTCGCCGAGCCACCAGGTGGCGGAATCCGCGGCGGCCCCGAGATCCTGTCCGATACGCATCCACACGTCGATCGGGAGTCTTGCCGGGAGAGCGAGCGAGGTTTGGTCCCGAGCGAGTTCCAAACCCTTGCCGGCGCGCCTTCCCAGAATCCTCACGTCGTCCTGCCGATCCGCCCCTCGCATGCTGTCCTCCCCGTTGTTCAGCAACAGTCGATCATTTTGAGGAACGAACCGCACCGCTTCAAGGTCTAGACCAGCCATCGAGAACCGTCCGCCGGCCGGCCACCGAGCGCCCACCGGCCGCGCACCGCCCCGGGGCCGCACCGCCCGGGGTCGCCCCGGGACCGTCCAGGGTCGCCCACCGGTCTGCCCGCCGGCCCGCCCGCCGTCCCGCCGGCGGGACATGACCGCGTCAGAAACCGCAGACCAGGCCGGGTTCGACCGGCCCGGAACGGGGGCACCCCGCACGGCCCGGCGGCCCCGCCCCGGGCCACGGATCTGGCGGCCCGCCGGCCGCCGTGGTCACAATCGCACCGCCCCGGCCCCCACCGGAGGGGCCGGGCACCGCAAGCCGCCGAAGGAGCCGACGTGACCACCCGGGAGAGCGTTTCGGAGCACGGACTGACCGTGCGCGCCCAGCACCGGCACAACCCGTACGACCACCTCTTCGACGACGCGGGCTTCGCCGGGCTGCTGCTCGACCTGGGGCTGCGGCGGGCCGCCAGCATCTGGCGCAACCACACCGCCGCCGCCAGTGCCGCACCGCGCGACCCGTACCCCCGGGCGAGCATGGGCTTCGTCCTGCTGGACCCGACGGCCGGGCCCTGGGTGCCCGAGGCGCAGTCGGTGATGGCGGTGATCACGGTCGGCGAGGACGCCCACCGCTTCCTGCCCAAGGCGGCGGCCAAGGCCGCGGGCCACCGCCGGCTCGGACGCAACTACGGCGAGGCGGTGCTGACCGACCCCCACCTGTGCGGGAGCGGAGGGTTCCGCTACGGGCACTCCGCGGGGATCCGCGGGCAGATCGTCGGCGCCAGCTCGCAGTCGACCGACCAGGACCTCTTCGAGGCCGGACGGCTGGCCGCCGAACTGGTCGACGCGCTCGCCGCGGCGCAGCTGGCCTGGGAGGAGCGGACCGGTCCCGGTGACTGGTACTCCGCCGCCGACGCACCGCACCCGGTCTACCGGGAGATGGTCGCCTTCGCGCTGGACGCGGCCGAGGCCCCCGGCGCGGCGGTCCGGTAGGCGGCCGTCGGCGCATGGGGGGCTGGATCATGAATAATCACAGGCGCTGACGTGAACCCATGCAAATTGCAAAGGCGAACTAGGTTACAAGCCTTCGTTTCCAAGCCATTCGGTTTGCCCGCATGCTGAGATCCGTGCGATAGTCGAAGCAGTCCGACGGCGGACGAGGACACGGACCGCCGCAGACGCGAACCACGGCCCGCCCGACCCGGTACGGCCGTCGCCCATCGCACGGCACGCACCCCCTTGGCCGACGCGATGACTTGCAGGGGCCCCCACGCCGACCACGGCGAACCGGGGGCCCTGCGTGTTTCCCGGGCGCACCGGAACCGGCCACGCGCCCGGCCCCGCCAGGTGCCAGAACCGGCCAAGCGTCAGGCCCGGCTCAGTGCGCCGCCCGATCACGGACCTTCAGCTCGAACCAGACCGCCTTGCCGCGCGGCAGCAGGTCCGCGCCCCACCGGTCGGCGAGGTCGTCGACCACCTTGAGGCCGCGCCCGCGCTCGTTGATCGGCAGCGGCTCGGCCATGATCATGCAGGGCAGCGAGCGCGAGGCGTCGCGGACCTCGATCCGCAGCCAGCCGGGCTTGCGCAGGATCTGCAGGCTGAGGGTGCGCCCGCCGGCGTGCCGGACGGCGTTGGCGACCAGTTCGCTCGCGAGCAGTTCGGCGATCTCCAGGTGCTGGTGGAGCCCCCAGGACTCCAGTACCGAGAGCACCAGCCGCCGGGCCAGTGGGCCGGATTCCGGCCGGGACGGGATCGAGACCTCACCGGGCGCCGCCCGGTCGCAGAGCCTGGTGAAGTACTCCTCTTCCAGCTCCTCGGAGGTGCGCCGTTCCAGAGCCGCCAACTCCTGCATGAGGACCGCCGACGGAGCGTCGACGATCAAGCTGGACCCGCGATGTGATGACTGATTCGTTTCGCCCCAACCCGCCATGCGGACCATCATTGCGGAACGCATGCGCCTGCGTACGGACAATGAGCAAACGATCACTGCCCTTCCGGCATATGCCGGACGCAACCCGGGCCGTCGCTCCGTCAAGCCCGGGTTGCCGCGAACCGCCTCCTACCAGGCACTCCATGCGAGGTTCCAGCCGCTGAGGCCGTTGTCCGGGGCGACCTGGCCGCGCGAAGAATTCTGGACCTTGATCACGTCCCCGATGAGCGAACCGGCGTAGAAGGTGCCCGCCGAGGTGCCCGAGCCGCCGCCCTTGACGTCCTTGAGGCCGACGCAGCCGTGGCTGACGTTGTCCTTGCCGATCGCGTTGCTCCAGTAGTTTCCGTGCACGTACGTCCCGCTGTCCGTCAGCCTCATCGAGTGCGGGACCATCAGGTCGTACGGCTCGCCGGTCATCCCGGGCATGCTCGCGGAGCGCATCCGCACCACGCCCTCCTTGGAGGAGACGACCATCGTGCCGTTCCAGGTGGGGTGCTGGGGCGAGCCGGAGGTGATCGCGATCTCCGAGCTCTTCCCGTCGGTGACGACCGTCATCCGGTGCGTCTTGGCGTCAACCGTCGAGACCTGCGATCGCCCGATCGTGAAGGGCTCGTCGCGGTCGACGCCGCCGTAGACGCCCGGCGCGAGCTCGACGTCCTTCAGCCGGTACTTCACGGTGACCTTGGTGCCCGGCTTCCAGTAGTCGGCCGGACGGAAGTCGATCCGGCGGTTGCCGAACCAGTGGCCCTTCACCGCGGTCCCGTTGTTGGTCTCGAAGGCGATCGCCCTGGCGGCGGCCTCCTTGTTCTTCACGTCCTTGTCGAAGGTCACCGAGACGATCATGCCGACGCCGTAGGTGGCGTTGTCGGTGATGTTGTCGCTCGGGCGGGACTCCACCCGCGGCTTGGCCGGGGCCGAGGACGGGCTGCCCGACGGGGCCGCGGAGGCCGGGGGCGAGCCCGCCGGAGAGCTCGCGGGGGCCTGGGTCGGCGAGGGCTGCGCGGGCGTCGCCGAGCCGGTCGCCTGGGCGCTGCCGGTCGCGGACGGCGTGCCGCCCGCGGTGGTCGGCGCCGCCGGGGCCGAGGACGGGGCCGCGGCGGAGGACGACGCGGCCCCCGCGCCCGCGCCCAGGTCCGCCTTGGCCGCGGCGCTGCCGCCGCCGTTCGAGTCACAGGCGCTGGTGAGCACCATCATGCCGCCGAGCACCGCAGCGGCCACCACTTTGCGTATCGGTCGCACGACCGACTCCCTCCGTCGCATCACGCCCTTTACACGCGGGCCCCGACCGAAAGGTTGCGCCGTCCGAGTGGCTGTTACGCGGAAATGACAACCGGCCCGACCCCATCGGGTGAGGGGTCGGGCCGGGCGTTGCCGAAGCGGTGTCCGAACGGGTCCGAACGGGGGCGGTCCCGCGGACGGATGCCGTGGTTACCAGTTGTTCCAGGTGATGTTCCAGCCGCTCAGACCGTTGTCCGGAGCGACGACCTTCTCCTTGGAGTGCTGGACCTCGATCACGTCACCGATGATCGAGTCGTTGAAGAACTTGCCGGCCACCGAGGTGTCGCTGCCGCCCTTGACGTCCTGCATCGAGATGCAGCCGTGGCTGGCGTTGACCTTGCCGAACGGGTTGGCCCAGTAGTTGCCGTGGACGAAGGTGCCCGAGGTGGTCAGGCGCATCGCGTGCGGCACGTCCGGGATGTCGTACTCCTCGCCCAGACCGACGGTCTGCGAGTTCATCCGGGTGACCTTCTCCTTGCTGGAGATGACCATCTTGCCGTTCCAGGACGGGTTCTTGTCGTCGCCCAGGGTCACCGGGATGGTGGTCTTCTTGCCGTCCCGGTCGATCGTCATCATCTTGGTGGCCGAGTCGGCGATCGAGACCTGGTGGCGGCCGATGGTGAACGGCTGGTCCTTCTCCACGTCGCCGTAGACGCCGGGCGAGACCTCGACGTTCTTCAGCCGGTACTTCATGACGACCTTGGTGCCGGACTTCCAGTAGTCCTTGGGACGGAAGTCCAGGCGGCGGTTGCCGAACCAGTGGCCCTTGACCTCGGTGCCGTTGCTGGTCTCGAAGGCGATCGCCTTGGCGACGGCCTCCTTGTTCTTGATGTCCTTGTTGAACACCACCGAGACGATCATGCCGACGCCGTAGGTGCCGTTGTCGGTGATGTTGTCGTTGGTCGAGACCGTCTTCGCCGGGGTCAGCGTGGTGAAGCTGGTCGTGGACGCGGACACCAGGCCCTCGGCGTCCTGCGCCTGCGCGTTCACCTTGTACGCCATGCCCACGGCCAGCGTGCCGGCGGGCTTCCAGCCGAGGCCGTCCGAGGAGATGCTGCCCTCGACCGGCTTGCCGTTCTTGTCGGTCACCTCGACGGTGGTGAGCTTGCCGTTCGCCACCGAGACCTTGAGGCCGTTGGTCGGCACGTCGTCGGCGCCGTCCTTCGGGTCCACGGTGATCGCGGCGGCCGAGACCTTGGCCGGCGGAGTGGTCTGGCCGGCGCCGCCCGAGCCGCCGGTCCCTCCCCCGTTCGCGGCGGCCGAGCTGGCGCCGCCCCCGGCCGTCTGGCCGTTGTCCTTGTCGCCCGTACAGGCGGCGGTCAACAGCAGCACACCGCCCATGAGCAGTGCGGTCGCCCCCTGTGCAAGACGACGGTTGTTGGTACGTATTACGGCGTCGGCCGCCCGAACCGGCTTCACGGTCTCTCCCCTCCCGGTATTCACCCTGAATACACGCACACATGCCCGGACGGGTTGCACCTGACCGGCGATCTTTCGCACCGGGCTCCGGCGCGGGAAGCAGGATAACTGGGCCGTTCGGGTGAACTTCAGGGAGGAGGCTTGTGCAGTCGCGGTGAACGGCGCAGGTCGGCGCGCCCCCACGCGCCACCGGTCACGGCGTGCACGCCCGGCGTCACGGCGCGTTCGCCATCGGGCCGCCGGCCCGCGGGTGCGTACGCCGGGGGCCGCCGCCCGCGGGGTCACCGGCCGGTGAGCGCTCCGCCCGCGACCCACTTCTCCCACGGCAGGTTCCAGCCGTTGAGGCCGTTGTGCGGCGGGACGACGTCGCCGCCGGACGCCTTCACCTCGATCACGTCCCCGGGGAGGGTGTGCTCGAACAGCCAGCCCGCCGGGGTGTCCCCGCTCGCCCCGTCCTTGGCGTCGGCCAGACCGATGCAGCCGTGGCTGGTGTTGGCCGTGCCGAAGACCGCCGGGTCGGCCCAGTAGTTGCCGTGGATGAAGGTGCCCGAGGTGGTCAGCCGCATCGCGTGCGGCACGTCCTTGATGTCGTACTCGTCGCCCATCCCCACGGTCTGCGAGTTCATCCGGGTCACCCGGTAGCGCTCCGAGACGACCATCACACCCCGGTAGGTGCGGTGCTCGCGATCACCGCCGGAGACCTTCAGCACCTTCACCGTCCGGCCGCCGACGCCCTGCCGGACGGTCATCGTGAAGGTGTCCAGGTCCACCGTGGACACCTGGGCCCGGCCCACGGTGAAACGGACGTCCCTGGTCTGGGTGCCGACCGCCCCCGGCGCGCCCCGCACGTCCTTCAGCCGCAGCGACAGCGTCACCCTCGTCCCCGGCGCCCAGTACTTCTCCGGGCGGAAGTCCAGCCGCCGGCCGTCGAACCAGTGCGCCGCCACCGGGACGGGCGGCCGGGCCGTCACCGACACCGCGCGCTCCACCGCCGCCCGGTCGGTGATCGTCCGGCTGAAGCGCAGCGAGACCGGCATGCCGACGCCGACCGTCGAACCGTCCTCGGGGGTGAAGAAGGCCACGAAGGTGTGCGGGCGGGCGGCCGTCGAGAACGCGGTGTGATGGGCCGCCCGCAGGCCCCGCGCGTCCTCCGCGACGCTGTCCAGGGTGAACGCGGTGCCCAGCTGCAGCGGGCCGTCCGGCGTCCAGGCGGTGCCGTCCCCGGTGACCGTGCCCGGCTGCTCGGTGCCGCGGGCGTCCGCCAGCCGGACCGAGACCAGCCGCCCGTGCTCCACGGTGACCCGCACCGGGCCCTGGGCCGGGACGTCCTGCGCACCGTCCGCGGGCAGCGCTGTGACGACCGCCCCGGAGACCTGCGGCGGCGGCTCCCCGTGCGGGTCGGCCGGGGACGCGGGGCCCGCCGGACGGCCGCCGGTGCAGGCGGTCAGCAGGACCAGGCAGAGGCCGAGCAGCCACGGCGCCAGCCGCCACTGAGACCGAACCCGCTGTCCGGGGCGCATCCCGCCGCCTCCCGCCGTATCCGTCCGACACCGCACACAACGAGCACGCCCCCGCCCGGACACGCCGGCCCCGCGCCCCCTCCCGGCACCCCGCGCACCCCGCGCCCGCCCCCGGCGCACACCACCCCACCCGCACCCGCCGCCCCAGGACACGCCGAAGACCCGCCACGCGGCTTCCCGGCCGTGGGATCAGGGAACGATCAGGGAACAAAGAAGTGAACGGGGTCCGGGACACCCCGACCGGGAGGGTGGCGGCGATGACGTCGTGGCAGCAGCTGGAAGCCGGTGCGCCGAGGCCGGACGGGCCCGTCGCCGAGCCGCCCTGGCCCGGCGTCGCGCACCCCCTCGGCGCCCGGGTCCGCACCGGCCCCGACGGCCGTCCCGGCACCAACTTCGCGCTCTGGGCCGGCGGCGCCGAGGCCGTCGACCTCTGCCTGTTCGACGAGGACGGCCGGGAGACCCGGCACCGCCTGGAGGAGCAGGACGCCGGGATCTGGCACGGCTTCCTGCCCGGTGTCGGCCCCGGCACCCGCTACGGCTACCGGGTCCACGGCCGCTGGGACCCGTGGACCGGCGCCCGCTGGAACCCCGCCAAACTGCTGCTCGACCCGTACGCCCGGGCCGTCGACGGCTGTTACACCTCCCACGACGCCGCCTGTGCGGCCGTCCGCAACTGGCCGGAGGCCGAGGTCGCCGACACCGTCCGCGACAACCGCGACTCGGCCGACTACGTGCCCAGATCCGTGGTCGTCCCGGACGACCCGCCCTACCGCGGCCCGCGCCCGGCCACCCCGTGGTCCGAGACGGTGCTGTACGAGCTGCACGTGCGCGGCTTCACCATGCGCCACCCCGGGGTGCCGGCCGAACTACGCGGCACCTACGCCGGGTTGGCGCACCCGGCGGCCATCGAGCACCTCACCGGCCTGGGCGTCACGGCCGTCGAGCTGCTGCCCGTCCACCAGTACGCCAGCGAGGACCACCTCCAGGCCCGCGGCCTGGTCAACTACTGGGGCTACAACACCGTCGGCTACTTCGCCCCGCACGCGGGCTACTCCGCCTCGGGCAGCCGCGGCGGCCAGGTGCGCGAGTTCAAGCGGATGGTCCGCGCCCTGCACGAGGCCGGGATCGAGGTGATCCTCGACGTCGTCTACAACCACACCGCCGAGGGCTCCGAACTCGGCCCGACCCTCTCGCTGCGCGGCATCGACAACGCGGGCTACTACCGGCTGCCGCCGAACCGCCCGCGCGGCTACGCCGACTACACCGGCTGCGGCAACACCCTGGACACCCGCCGCCCGCACGTGGTGCGGCTGATCACCGACTCGCTGCGGCACTGGGTCGCCGAGATGGGCGTGGACGGCTTCCGCTTCGACCTCGCCTCCGCGCTCGCCCGCGGCAGCGACGGCGTCGAGCCCGACCACTCCTTCCTCGCCGCCGTCGCCCAGGACCCGCTGCTCTCCCGGGTGAAGCTGATCGCCGAGCCGTGGGACGTCGGCCCGGGCGGCTACCAGGTGGGCGGCTTCCCGCCGCAGTGGGCGGAGTGGAACGACAGGTACCGCGACACCGTGCGGGACTTCTGGCGCGGGGCCCGCCCGGACGTCCGCGAGCTCGGCTACCGGCTCTCCGGCTCCTCCGACCTCTTCCAGCGGGCCGGCCGCCGCCCGCACGCCTCGGTCAACTTCGTCACCGCGCACGACGGCTTCACCCTGCGCGACCTGGTCTCGTACGACCGCAAGCACAACGAGGCGAACGGCGAGCAGAACCGGGACGGCACCGACGACAACCGCTCCTGGAACCACGGCGCCGAGGGCGAGACCGCCGACCCGGCCGTCCGCACCCTGCGGCAGCGCCAGCTGCGCAACCTGCTGGCCACCCTGCTGCTCTCCGCGGGCGTGCCGATGCTCACCGCCGGGGACGAGTTCGGCCGCACCCAGGGCGGCAACAACAACGCCTACTGCCAGGACAACGAGGTCGGCTGGCTGGACTGGAGCCTGCTGGACGACCCCGGCTGGCGCGGGCTGTACGAGCTGACCGCGCGACTGGTGCGGCTGCGCCGCGACCACCCGGTGCTGCGCCGGCGGGCGTTCTTCTCCGGCCGGGCCGCGCTCCCGGGCGGGCCCGCCGACCTGGCCTGGTACACCCCGCTCGGCAAGGAGATGACCGAGGCCGACTGGTTCGCCCCCACCGCCTGCCTGGGGATGCTGCTCTGCGGCGCCGCACTGTCCGAACGCGACGAACGGGGGCGGCCGGTGCTCGACGACAGCTTCCTGCTGCTGCTGAACGCCGGCCACGAGGCCCGGCCCTTCACCCTGCCCGGGGAGCCGGGCACCGCGTACCGGACCCTGCTGGACACCGCGGCCGACGCACCCGGCGAGCACCGGGCGCCGGACACCGTCGTGCTGGCCGGGCGCTCGCTGGTCCTGCTCCGGGCGGAGGCCTGCTGAGGCCCCTGAGCCGCCCGCCCGCGCGCCACCGCCGGGCCCCGCGCACACCGGCTGCCCCGTTCGTACCGGACGCACCCGCCCCGGGGTTGGCCGGATCTCGACGACAGGTGTGAAAAACCGGATGAGAAATGTCGGGTGTCCGACCTACCCTCACCGCGATGGCCGAGAACCGAGACACCAGCCCGCCCCCACCCGCCCGCCGGTCGACGGTCCGGTCCCTGCTGCGGCTGTGGCCGTACGTCCGGCCGATCCGCTGGCGGCTCGCGGCCTCGGTGGCCGCGGCCTCCGTCGCCATGCTCAGCGTGCTGGGCGTCCCCCTGGTTCTCGGCCGGATCGTCGACGGCCCGCTCGCCGACCGCGACCTGTCCGGGCTCTGGGGCCCGGCCGCCGTACTGCTCCTGCTCGGCCTGGTCGAGGCGGCGCTGTTCTACACCCGCCGGGTGGTCCTGGCCCGCCCGCTGGCCACCGTCGAGACGGCGATGCGCGGCGACCTCTTCGCCAAGCTGCAGCGGCTGCCGGTGTCCTTCCACGACCGCTGGGGCTCCGGGCAGCTGCTCTCCCGGGCGACCTCCGACATGTTCACCATGCGGCTGTTCCTGACCTTCCCGCTGGTGTTCCTGATCGTGAACTCGGTCATGTTCCTCGCCGGGACGATCATGATGTTCACCCAGGACTGGCGGCTCGCGCTGATCGTCCTGCTGCCCGCCGTCCCGCTGCTGGTGCTCACCCGCCGCTTCGAGGCCGGCTTCTCCGAACGCGCCCGGCAGGCCCAGGACCAGACCGGTGACCTCGCCACCGTGATCGAGGAGTCCATCCTCGGCATCCGCATCCTCAAGGCCTTCGGCCGCCACCGCTCGATGGCCGAGCGCTTCCGCGACCAGTCCCGCGACCTGCGCCGCACCGAACTGCGCAAGGCCGGACTGCTCGCCAACCTGTGGGCGGTCATCGTCGGTCTGCCCGAGGTCGCCCTCGGCTGCGCCCTGGCGGCCGGCGCCTGGCTGGTCGCGCACGACGGGATGAGCACCGGCACCCTGGTCGCCTTCCTCTCCACCGCGCTCGCCCTGCGCTGGCCGGTCGAGTCGCTCGGCTGGCTGCTCGCCTACGCCAACGAGGCCGCCACCGCCACCGACCGCTTCTTCGAGATCATGGACGAGCCCGAGCCCGCTCCGGAGACCGGGACCGACCCGGAGACCGGGCGCGAGACCGCCGCCGCGAGGCCCGCCGGCCCGACCGGCAAGCCCGGCGACGGGCTGCGGCTCACCGGCGTCCGGTTCCGCTACCCCGACGCGCCGCCCGACTCGCCCGACCTGCTGCGCGGCATCGACCTGCACATCCGCAGCGGCGAGACGATGGCCCTGGTCGGCACCACCGGCAGCGGCAAGACCACGCTCACCGCCCTGCTCCCCCGGCTCTACGAGGCCACCGCCGGCACCATCACGCTGGACGGCCGGGACATCCGCGAGCTGCCCCGCGCCGAGCTGCGCAGCCTGGTCGCCATCGCCTTCGAGGAGCCCACCCTGTTCTCCGCCACCGTGCGGGAGAACGTCCTGATGGGCGCGCCCGGCGCGGGGCCCGAGCAGCTGCGGCGCGCCCTGGACACCGCCCAGGCCGGCTTCGTCGAGAAGCTGCCGGAGGGCGTCGGGACCGAGGTCGGCGAGCAGGGCCTCAGCCTCTCCGGCGGCCAGCGCCAGCGGCTCGCGCTGGCCCGCGCGGTGGTCGGCGAGCCCGCCTTCCTCGTCCTCGACGACCCGCTGTCGGCGCTGGACGTGCACACCGAGGCCCAGGTCGAGCAGGCGCTGCGCCAGGTGCTCGGCTCCACCACCGCCCTGGTCGTCGCCCACCGGCCGTCCACCGTGCTGCTCGCCGACCGGGTCGCGGTGCTCGCCGACGGCCGGATCGAGGCCGTCGGCACCCACCAGGAGCTGCTGCACGGCTCCGCCCGCTACCGCCAACTCATGTCGGGCGAGGACGCCCTCGTACCGGAGGGGAGCTCCGCCCGATGACCACCACCGCCGATCCCGCCCTGGGTGGCGCCGCCGCCGACCCGGACTCCGCCGACGACGCACTGCGCGAACGCACCGGCCCCGCCGGCAGCGGCGCCACCGTCGGCGGCGGGGCCCCCGCTGCCCTCGCCGCCCCCGCCGAGGGCGAACCGCCGGCGCCCCCGTCGGACGACGAGGACATCCCCGTCCCGCCCGGCGCACCCCGCGCCCTGCTGGGCTCGCTGCTCGGCCCGCACCGCGCCCGGATCGTGGTCGCCATGCTGGTGATCCTGGTCCAGCAGGCCGCCCAGCAGTCCGGACCGCTGCTGGTCGCGATCGCCATCGACCGCGGCATCCCGGCGCTGCGCGCGCACGACGCGGGCCCGCTGATCGCGGTCGTCGTCGCGTACCTGTCCTTCGCGGTGCTGAGCACCGTGCTGCAGTGGACGTTCATCAAGATCAGCGCCCGGATCAACCAGGACATCCTGCTGGAGCTGCGCGGGCGGATCTTCCGGCACGCCCAGCGGCTCAGCCTGGACTTCCACGAGCGCTACACCTCCGGCCGGATCATCTCCCGCGCCACCAGCGACGTGGACGCGCTGCGCGAACTGCTGTCCGAGGGCCTGCAGGAGCTGCTGACGGTCTTCCTGTCGGTCTTCTACATCTCGGTGCTGCTGCTGGTGATGGACTGGCGGCTCGGCCTGGTCTCGCTGGCGTCCTTCCTCCCGCTGTACCTGATCGCCCGGTCGTTCCGGCGCCGCTCGCGCGAGGTGTACCGGCGCTCGCGGACCGCCGCCGCCTCGCTCATCGTCCGCTTCACCGAGACCATGAACGGCATCCGCCCGGTGCAGGCGTTCCGCCGCGAGCGGGCCAACGACGCCGCCTTCGGGGTGGTCAACCGGCAGTCGTCCGCCGCGATGGCCGACGGCCTGCTGGAGATCGCCCGCTTCGTCGGCCTCTCCCGCGCCACCGCCAACGTCTGGCTGACCGGGGTGGTGCTGCTCGGCGCCTACCTGGTCACCAAGGACGCCCTGGCGCTCGGGGTGCTCACCGGCTTCGTGCTCTACCTGCGCCGCCTGTTCGATCCGCTGGACCAGCTGGCGATGTTCCTCAACAGCTACCAGTCGGCCGCCGCGGCACTGGAGAAGATCGCCGGCCTGCTCGCCCACGAGCCCAGCGTGGCCGAGCCGGACGCCCCCGCGGCACTGCCGGCCTCGCCCGTCAAGGGCCGCGAGGTGCGCTTCGAGAAGGCCAGGTTCGCCTACCGCACCGGCAAGGAGGTGCTGCCGCCGCTCGACCTGGAGCTGCCCGCCGGGCAGACGGTGGCGGTGGTCGGCGCGACCGGCGCCGGGAAGTCCACCGTCGCCAAGCTGCTGGCCCGCTTCTACGACCCGACCGACGGCCGGATCACCCTGGACGGCGTCGACCTGCGCGAGCTGGCCACCCCCGAGCTGCGGCGCGGGGTGGTGATGGTGACCCAGGAGTCCTTCCTGTTCTCCGGGACGGTCGCCGAGAACATCGCCATCGGCCGCCCCGGCGCGAGCCGCGCGGAGGTCGAGCGGGCCGCCCGGGACATCGGCGCGCACGAGTTCATCGCGGCGCTGCCGGACGGGTACGACACCGACGTGCGCAAGCGCGGCGGCCGGATCTCGGCCGGCCAGCGCCAGCTGGTCGCCTTCGCCCGGGCGCTGCTGGCCGACCCGGCGGTGCTGATCCTCGACGAGGCGACCAGCTCGCTGGACGTCCCCGGCGAACAGGCCGTCCAGCGGGCCATGCGCACCGTCCTGGCCGGGCGCACCGCGGTGATCATCGCCCACCGGCTCTCCACCGTGGAGATCGCCGACCGGGTCCTGGTGATGGACCACGGCCGGATCGTCGAGGACGGCAGCCCCGCCGAGCTGATCGCGGGCACCGGCCGGTTCGCCGAACTGCACCGGACCTGGCGGGAGAGCCTGGTCTGACGGCCGGTGATCCGGGGGGAGGCGTGTGCGGACCTCCCCCCGGAGGCCCGGGGCCCCTCGGACGGGCCCCGGCCGGCCCGGGCGCCCCGAGCGCTCAGCGCAGCAGCCCGGCGTCCATCCCCACCGACTCGGCCGGCAGCGCGACCAGCCCCAGCTCGGCCGGGGAGGCGAGCAGCGGATGCGCGGGCAGCACCCGGACGGTGTAGCCGAACGGGCCGGTCCGGCAGAGCTCCAGCGAGCCCTCGTAGCGGCTGCGCCCGTCCAGGTCGGGCCCGCCGACCGGCTTGAGCGCGAGCACCGCGGCGTCCGAGATCCGGTCCGACTCGTCGACCTTCCCGGACACCACCTGCACCTCCACGTCGCCCGGCTCCAGGGCGCCGAGCGCGACCTGCACCCGCAGCGCCAGCGTGGAGCCCAGCTCCTGGGCCTCGTCCGGGCTCTCCGCCTCGACGTGCTCCACCCGGACGGAGGGCCAGCCCTCGCGCACCCGGGCCTTCCAGACCGCCAGCTCGCGCGCCCCGCCGTGCGGCGCCCCGCCCGGCAGCGGCTGGGCCAGCTCGCGCTGGGCGCGCGCCGCCGGGGCGTACAGCCGCTCGACGTACTCGCGGACCATCCGGCCGGCCAGCACCTTGGGGCCGAGGGTGACCAGGGTGTGCCGGACCATGGCGATCCAGCGGTGCGGCAGCCCGTCGCCGGCCCGGTCGTAGAAGCGGGCGGCCACCTGGTGCTCGATCAGGTCGTACAGCGCGGCGGCCTCGATGTCGTCGCGGCGGTCGGCCTCGGCGCTCTCCGGGTCGAGCACCCCGGGGCCGGAGCCGTCGGCGGTGGGGATCGCCCAGCCGTTCTGGCCGTCGTACCACTCCTCCCACCAGCCGTCGAGGACGGACAGGTTGAGGCAGCCGTTGAGCGCGGCCTTCATCCCGGAGGTGCCGCAGGCCTCCAGTGGGCGCAGCGGGTTGTTCAGCCAGACGTCGCAGCCCGGGTAGAGGTGCTGGGCCATCGCCATGTCGTAGTCCGGCAGGAAGACGATCCGGTGCCGGACGGCCGGGTCGTCGGCGAACGCGACCATCTGCTGGATGAGCCGCTTGCCGCCGTCGTCGGCCGGGTGGGCCTTGCCGGCGACCACGATCTGCACCGGGCGGGTGGGGTGCAGCAGCAGGGCGCGCAGCCGCTGCGGGTCGCGCAGCATCAGGGTGAGCCGCTTGTAGGACGGCACCCGGCGGGCGAAGCCGATGGTGAGCACGTCGGGGTCGAGCACGGAGTCGACCCAGCCGAGTTCGGCGTCGCCGGCGCCGCGCTGGCGCCAGGAGGTGCGCACCCGGCGGCGGGCCTCGTCGACGAGCTGGGCGCGCAGGGTGCGGCGCAGTTCCCAGATCTCCTTGCCGCCGATCCGCTCCAGGCCGGTCCAGCGCTTGGCCTCGCCGATGGTCATGGCCTCCTCGGCGCGCTCGGCGCCGAGTTCGGCGGCGCCGAGGCGGACGACGGCCGGGTCGATCCAGGTGGCGGCGTGGACGCCGTTGGTGACGGAGGTGATCGGGACCTCGGAGGCGTCGAAGCCCGGCCAGAGGCCGTTGAACATGGCCCGGCTGACCGCGCCGTGCAGGGTGGAGACGCCGTTGGCGCGCTGGGCGAGCCGCAGGCCCATGGCGGCCATGTTGAACAGCTTGGGGTCGCCACCGCGCCAGGTCTCGGCGCCGAGCGCGAGCACCTCGCCGACCGGGACGCCGGCCAGGGCGGCGTCCCCGGCGAAGTGCCGGGCGACCAGGTCGCGGTCGAAGCGGTCGATGCCGGCCGGGACGGGCGTGTGGGTGGTGAAGAGGGTGCCGGCCCGGACGGACTCCAGGGCGGCGGCGAAGTCCAGGCCGTCGCCGGCGGCGAGTTCGCGGATCCGCTCGACGCCGAGGAAGCCGGCGTGGCCCTCGTTGGTGTGGAAGACCTCGGGGTCGGGGTGGCCGGTGAGCCGGCAGTAGGTGCGCACGGCGCGGACGCCGCCGATGCCGAGCAGCATCTCCTGGAGCAGCCGGTGCTCGCTGCCGCCGCCGTAGAGGCGGTCGGTGACGTCGCGCTCGGCGGGCGAGTTGGCCTCGATGTCGGAGTCGAGGAGCAGCAGGGGGACGCGGCCGACCTGGGCCTTCCAGATGTGCGCGGCCAGGGTCCGTCCGGCGGGCAGGGCGAGGTCGACGCGGCAGGGGGTGCCGTCGTGCTCGCGGAGCAGGCTGACGGCGAGTTCGTCGGGGTCGAGCAGGGGGTAGCGCTCCTGCTGCCAGCCGTCCCGGCCGAGCGACTGGCGGAAGTAGCCGTGCCGGTAGAAGAGCCCGACGCCGATGATCGGGACGCCGAGGTCGCTGGCGGCCTTGAGGTGGTCGCCGGCGAGGATGCCGAGGCCGCCGGAGTACTGGGGCAGCGCGGCGGCGATGCCGTACTCGGGCGAGAAGTAGGCGACGGCGGCGGGCAGCGGGCCCGCGCCGGCCGGTGCGGCGCCCTGGTACCAGCGCGGGCCGGCCAGGTACTCGCGCAGGTCGTCGGCGAGGTCGCCGAGTCTGCGCAGGAACCGCCGGTCCCCCGCCAGCGCGGCGAGCCGGGCGGCCGGGACCTCCCCGAGCAGCCGCACCGGGTCCTCGCCGGTCGCGGCCCACACGTCCGGGTCCACGGACCGGAAGAGGTCCCTGGTCTCGGGGTGCCAGGACCAGCGCAGGTTGAGGGCCAGCTCGTGCAGCGGCTGGAGTTGTTCGGGCAGGACGGTGCGGACGGTGAATCTGCGGATTGCCTTCACGGCGTGAAGCGTAGACCGGGCGGGCGGCGCGATGGTGCGTCAAGTGGGCTATTGCGCCTCCGTTCGGCCTATTGATGAGATCGCATTCGGCGCATTGGGCTGCACGGGGGGCGCGCGAGGCGCACTTTATCGGGCTGCGCGCTCCACTTTTGTGAACTCTGCGGAACAGCTCGATTTCTGCCATTGGATCCACACGCGGCCGGCCCCGAAACTACTGTCGTACCGCTGCACAATCCCGAGCCTCGGTGCAACCATGGTCCGAGGTCGTTGATGCTGTGGGGTGTGCGGCGACGGGTGGCGCCCCCCGTGAAGCAGCACGTCCGAATCCTTTTCGCGTTGATCGACCGTCATCCTCCTTAGCCCATTCGGCGTCCGCTCCGGACCGGTGCGTGTCCTCGGGCTCGGCCTGCTCGTTCACGGGTGGGTTGGGTCGCCCGGGGGCACGCCCCGGGAGGCGTGCGCCGGGACGCGCGCGGGTTCCCGGGAGCCCCGGCGCAGTCTCGCCGGGCGTCGGGCAGGTTGCCGGGTACGGCGGCGTGGGCAGGCTCCGGTCGCGCGTCCTCCCCACCCAGCAGTCCTCCCGGTACTCCCCCCAGGCCCGGCCGGCCGGCGGGAGCTGCCGCCGATCTCGGGCAGGAGTTTGACATGCACGGCGACACGCGGGACCCCTCCACACCGTCGGCCGACAGCCTCGGCGCAGCGGTCGCGGAATCCGCCGGACGGATGGATTCTGACACTCGGACAGACGCGGCGATGCCGGCCCCCCGGTCCGCCGGGGCGAAGCATACGGAGCAGCCCGCAGCGGCCCGACAACCCGGGGCCGCGGAGCACGGGCCGGCGGCACCGGCCGGACGCACCACCACGCGCCGGACGACCGCCACCACCGCGTCCGCCCGGGCCGGCGCCGCCACCGCGGCGGGCGGCCCCGCCGACCGGACGGCCCCGGCCGCCACCGCCGCCCCGCGCGGCACCGCCCGCACGACCGCCGCCCCGCGCAAGACCGCCGCCCCGCGCAAAACAGCCGCCCGCAAGACCGCCGCCCGCAAGACGACAGAGAGCGACACCGTGATCGGCCGCATCCCCGTCCTGGACGTTCACCCGCTGGTGGACTCCGGCCGCCGCCCCGCCAAGGCCGTGGTCGGCGAGACCTTCACGGTCACCGCCACCGTGTTCCGCGAGGGGCACGACGCGGTGAACGCCAACGTCGTGCTGCGCGACCCGCGCGGGCGCAGCGGCCCGTGGACCCCGATGCGCGAACTCGCGCCCGGCACCGACCGCTGGGGCGCGCAGGTCACCCCGACCGCGCCCGGCCGCTGGTCGTACCTGGTGGAGGCGTGGAGCGACCCGGTCGCCACCTGGCGGAAGGTCGCCGCGGTGAAGCTGCCCGCGGGGATCGACACCGCGCTGGTGCTGGAGGAGGGCGCCCAGCTGCTGGAGCGCGCGGCCAACGGCGTGCCGAAGAAGGAGGGCCGGGCGCACGTGCTGGCCGCGGTGGACGCGCTGCGCGACACCGGTCTGCCGCCGCTGTCCCGGCTGGCCGCCGCGCTCGCCCCCGAGGTGCTGGACCTGCTGGCCCGCTACCCGCTGCGCGAGCTGGTCTCGGCCTCCCGCCCGCTGCCGCTCCAGGTGGACCGCGAACGGGCGCTGTACGGCTCCTGGTACGAGTTCTTCCCGCGCTCGGAGGGCGCGGTGGTCGATCCGGCGGGCGTCCAGCCGCCGGTGTCGGGCACCCTGCGGACGGCCGCCGAGCGGCTCCCCGCGGTGGCCGCGATGGGCTTCGACGTGGTGTACCTGCCGCCGGTCCACCCGATCGGGCGAGCCTTCCGCAAGGGTCCGGACAACACCCTGACGGCCGGTCCGCACGACGTCGGCTCGCCGTGGGCGATCGGCTCGCCGGAGGGCGGCCACGACGCCGTCCACCCGGACCTCGGCACGATCGAGGACTTCGACCACTTCGTCGCCGAGGCCGCCTCGCTGCACCTGGAGGTGGCGCTGGACTTCGCGCTGCAGTGCTCCCCCGACCACCCGTGGGTGAACAAGCACCCCGAGTGGTTCAGCCACCGCGCGGACGGCACGATCGCCTATGCCGAGAACCCGCCGAAGAAGTACCAGGACATCTATCCCGTCAACTTCGATCAGGATCTCGACGGAATCGTCAAGGAAACCATCAGGATCCTGCGGTTCTGGATGTCCCACGGGGTGCGGATCTTCCGGGTCGACAACCCGCACACCAAGCCCGTCGTGTTCTGGGAGAAGGTCCTCGCCGACATCGCCCGCACCGACCCCGACGTGGTCTTCCTGGCCGAGGCGTTCACCCGCCCCGCGATGATGCACACCCTCGGGAAGATCGGATTCCACCAGTCGTACACGTACTTCACCTGGCGCACCACCAAGCAGGAACTCACCGACTACCTCACCGAGCTCAGCGGTGACGCCGCCGCCTACATGCGGCCCAACTTCTTCGCCAACACGCCGGACATCCTGCACGCGTACCTCCAGGACGGCGGCCCCCGCGCCTTCGCGGTCCGCGCCGTCCTGGCCGCCACCCTCTCCCCCAGCTACGGCGTCTACGCCGGCTACGAGCTGTACGAGAACGAGCCGGCCCACCCGGGCTCGGAGGAGTACCTGCACTCGGAGAAGTACGAGCTGCGCCCGCGCGACTGGACCCGTACCGACACCCTCGCCCCGCTGCTGACCGTGCTGAACCGGCTCCGCCGGCGCCACCCCTCGCTCCAGCAGCTGCGCGGCCTCACCTTCCACCCCACCGACAACGACCAGGTACTCGCCTACTCCAAGACCGCCACCACGCCCGACGGCCTCACCGACCACGTGATCACCGTGGTGAACCTGGACCCGCACCACGTGCAGGAGGCCACCGTCACCCTCGACGGCGACGGGCCGTTCACGGTCCACGACGAGCTCACCGGCGCCGCCTACACCTGGGGCCGGCACAACTACGTCCGGCTCGATCCCTCAGCCGAGCCGGCTCACCTCCTCACGGTTCGGAGGAACCCAGCGTGACAGTCAACGAGCCCGTCCACGACACCTTCCCCGAGACCTCGAAGAAGAACCTGGACCCCGAGTGGTTCAAACGTGCGGTCTTCTACGAGGTGCTGGTGCGGTCCTTCCAGGACAGCAACGGCGACGGTGTCGGGGACCTCAAGGGGCTCACGTCCAAGCTCGACTACCTGCAGTGGCTCGGGGTCGACTGCCTCTGGCTGCCGCCGTTCTTCGCCTCGCCGCTGCGCGACGGCGGCTACGACGTGGCCGACTACAAGTCGGTGCTGCCGGAGTTCGGCGACCTCGCCGACTTCATGGAGTTCGTGGACGCCGCGCACGCCCGGGGCATGCGCGTGATCATCGACTTCGTCATGAACCACACCAGCGACCAGCACCCGTGGTTCCAGGCCTCCCGCGAGGACCCGGACGGCCCCTACGGCGACTTCTACATGTGGGCCGACGACGACAAGCAGTACCCCGACGCCCGGATCATCTTCGTCGACACCGAGACCTCGAACTGGACCTACGACCCGGTGCGCAAGCAGTACTACTGGCACCGGTTCTTCTCCCACCAGCCCGACCTCAACTACGACAACCCGCGGGTCCAGGACGAGATGGTCGCCGGGCTGCGGTTCTGGCTGGACCTCGGCATCGACGGCTTCCGGCTGGACGCGGTGCCGTACCTGTTCGCCCGCGAGGGCACCAACTGCGAGAACCTCCCGGAGACCCACGAGTTCCTCCAGCGGGTCCGCAAGGAGATCGACGCCGACTACCCGGACACCGTGCTGCTCGCCGAGGCCAACCAGTGGCCGGAGGACGTCGTCGACTACTTCGGCGACTTCGCCTCCGGCGGCGACGAGTGCCACATGGCGTTCCACTTCCCGGTGATGCCGCGCATCTTCATGGCCGTGCGCCGGGAGTCCCGCTACCCGGTCTCTGAGATCCTCGCCAAGACCCCGAAGATCCCGCACGGCTGCCAGTGGGGCATCTTCCTGCGCAACCACGACGAGCTGACCCTGGAGATGGTCACCGACGAGGAGCGCGACTACATGTACGCGGAGTACGCCAAGGACCCGCGGATGCGCGCCAACGTGGGCATCCGGCGCCGGCTCGCCCCGCTGCTGGAGAACGACCGCAACCAGATCGAGCTCTTCACCGCCCTGCTGCTCTCCCTGCCCGGCTCCCCCGTCCTCTACTACGGGGACGAGATCGGCATGGGCGACAACATCTGGCTCGGCGACCGGGACGGCGTCCGCACCCCCATGCAGTGGACCCCGGACCGCAACGCGGGTTTCTCCTCCGCCGACCCGGGCAGGCTCAGTCTGCCGCCCATCATGGACCCGGTGTACGGCTATCAGGTGACCAACGTCGAGGCGCAGCAGAGCAGTTCGAGTTCGCTGCTGCACTGGACGCGCCGCATGATCGAGATCCGCAAGCTCAACCCGGCGTTCGGCCTGGGCACCTACACCGAACTGCCCTCCAGCAACCCCGCGGTCCTGGCCTTCGTGCGCGAGTACGAGGGCGACCTGGTCATGTGCGTGAACAACTTCTCGCGGTTCGCGCAGCCGACCGAACTGGACCTGCGGCAGTACGGGGGCCGGTACCCGGTCGAGCTGATCGGCGGGGTGCGCTTCCCGTCGATCGGGGAGTGGCCGTACCTGCTCACCCTCGCCGGCCACGGCTTCTACTGGTTCCAGCTCCGCCGGCCTCCGCGGCTGAGCGGGACCAGGCGCTCGAAGTAACGATCCGCCAGAGGAACCGCCGGCCACCGCCGGCCCGGGCACCACCCGTACCTCCGGGGGCGCGCACACCCTCCCCGCGCCCTCGGAGGTCTCTGCACAACCGCTTGCCACCGCCGTACCGCCGCCGCACCGCGGGTACGGAGAACAGCCCAACGGCCACCCACACTATGGCGTGACACCTGAGCACCGCTCGCGTGCCGTCGCCGCCGCGCCGCCGAAATCCGGAAGACTGACGGACCCGGCCAGACCCGTCGGGCGTCCGCCCGCTTCCGGGGAAAGGGAGTCATGTCCGAAACCTCCCGTTCTCAAGCCCATGTGCACCGTGACGCCCCCACCGGCACCGCCGGACCGGTGGGCACCCGGGGCACCGGGGTCCGGAGAACCGCCCTGGGGGTCAGCGAACTCGTCCAGGCGGCCCTGCCGCTGATCGCCGAGTGGCTCCCGACCCAGCGCTGGTACGCCGGGAAGGGGCGCGCCATCACCGGCCTCACCCCCCTGGTCGGCACCCCGCTCCAGGTCGGCGACCCCTCCCTGCTCCACCTGCTGCTGCGCGTCGAGCACGCCGCCACCACCGGCGCCCCGCACGGCGACCTCTACCAACTGCTCCTGGGCACCCGCTCCGAACAGCCCGGCGGCATCGAGCCCGGCGCCGTCCTCGGCCGGCTCAGCCAGGGCCCGTACGACGGCGCGGTGCTCTACGACGCCGTGCACGACCCCGAGCTGATGGGGCGGCTGCTGGAGCACCTCGCCACCGGCGACCGCTTCGGCTCGCTCTCCTTCCGCCGCACCCCCGGCCCCGGGCTGCCCGCCAACCTGCCCGGCCGCGCCTCCACCGCCGAGCAGTCCAACAGCTCGGTCATCTACGGCACCTCCTTCATCCTCAAGCTGTTCCGCCGCATCCACCCCGGCACCAACCCCGACCTCGAACTCTCCCTCGCGCTCTCCCGGGCCGGCTCCACCCGCATCCCCCGGGTCGCCGCCTGGTTCGAGAGCCGCCTGGAGCGCGCCGAGCCCGCCACCCTCGGGCTGCTTCAGCGCTACCTGCCGGAGGCCGAGGACGGCTGGGAGCTCGCCCTCGACCAGGTCGGCCGGCTCAAGGGGGACCCGTCCCCCGGCAACTTCGCCATCGAGGCGCACCGGCTCGGCCGGGCCACCGCCGAGGTCCACCGGGTGCTGGCCCGCTCGATGCCGGTCGCCCGGCTCGACCGCACCCAGACCCGGCAGCTGGCCACCGCGATGGCCGACCGGCTGGACAGCGCGGTCGCCGCCGTTCCCGGGCTGCTGCGCTACCGCGCCGCGCTGCGCAGCGCCTTCCAGCAGCTCGCCGACGCCCACCCCGACGGCATGCCGGTCCAGCGCATCCACGGGGACCTGCACCTCGGCCAGGCCATGCGCACCCCGCACGGCTGGGTGCTGCTCGACTTCGAGGGCGAGCCCGCCAAGTCCGTCGCCGAGCGCCGCGAACCGCAGACCGCCCTGCGCGACGTCGCCGCGATGCTGCGCTCCTTCGACTACGCCGCCGCCCACCTGCTCGCCGGCGGCCCGCCCGACCCCGAACTCGCCCACCTCGCCGCGGCCTGGGCGCAGCGCAACCGCACCGCCTACTGCGCCGGCTACACCGCCGGCGGCGGTACCGACCCGGCCGCCTCGCCCGAACTGATGCGCGCGCTGGAGATCGACAAGGCCGTGTACGAGGTCGTGTACGAGGCCCGGCACCGGCCGAGCTGGCTGCCGATCCCGCTCGCCGCGATCAACCGCCTCGCGCTCACCGTCTGACGCCCCGCGCCCGCCGCGCGCTCGCCGGCCCCGGCCCAGAGCGCCCCCGCCCCAGCCAGCCCGACGGACAGCCCATCCCCCAGGAGGACCCCGCCGTGACCCCGCTCGATCCGCCCGGCCGCACCACCCGCAGTGTGCCCGCCACCTTCCTGGCGGGCACGGACTCCCGTGGGCGCGAGCCCGGGGGGGCCCGGCGGGCCGGGTCGCGACCGCCCGCGACCGCCGCACGGCCCGCCGCCGCACCGGCCGCGCCCGCCGCGCCCGGTGCCGCCGAACCGGCCGCCGCCCCCGCGGCGCCGGAACCCGTGCCGACCGGCCTGCTGCGGCTGCCCGAGGCGCCGCTGCCGCCCGCCGAGGTCGACCGGCTGGTCTCCGGGCAGCACCACGACCCGCACGCCCTGCTCGGCGCGCACCCCGTCAACGGCGGCACCGCGATCCGGGTGCTGCGCCCGTTCGCCGAGCGGGTCGTCGTGGAGACCGCGCACGGCCCCGCCGAACTCACCCACCAGCAGGGCGGCCTCTTCACCGGTCTGCTGGCCGGCCGCGAGGCGCCCGACTACCGGCTGCTGGTCAGCTACCCGGGCGGCGAGCCGATCGCCCAGCACGACGGCTACCGAACCGCGCCCACCCTCGGCGACCTCGACCTGCACCTGATCTCCGAGGGCCGCCACGAGCAGCTCTGGCGGGCGCTCGGCTCGCACGTGCGCACCGTCGACGGCGTCGCCGGCACCGCCTTCGCCGTCTGGGCCCCCAACGCCGTCGGGGTCCGGCTGATCGGCGACTTCAACCACTGGGACGGCACCGGCCACCCCATGCGCTCGCTGGGCTCCTCGGGCGTCTGGGAGCTGTTCGTCCCCGGCCTCGCCGAGGGCACCCACTACAAGTACGAGATCCACACCCGGCAGGGCTGGGTGCTCGACAAGGCCGACCCGCTCGCCCGCGCCACCCAGTGCCCGCCCGGCACCGCCTCCGTGGTCACCTCGTCCGCGTACGCGTGGGAGGACGACGCGTGGATGGCCCGGCGCGCCCGCAGCGCCCCGCACCACCGGGCCCCGATGTCGGTGTACGAGCTGCACCTGCCCTCCTGGCGGCCCGACCTCACCTCGTACCGGGAGATCGCCGAGGTCCTGCCGGGCTACCTGGCGGAGCTGAACTTCACCCACGTGGAGTTCATGCCGGTCATGGAGCACCCCTTCGGCGGCTCCTGGGGCTACCAGGTCTCCGGCTTCTACGCGCCCACCGCCCGGCTCGGCACGCCCGACGACTTCCGGTACCTCGTCGACACCCTGCACCGGCACGGCATCGGCGTGATCGTCGACTGGGTGCCCGCGCACTTCCCCAAGGACGGCTTCGCGCTCGCCCGCTTCGACGGCGAGCCGCTGTACGAGCCGGCCGACCCGCTGCGCGCCGAGCACCCCGACTGGGGCACCCTGGAGTTCGACTACGGCCGCACCGAGGTCCGCAACTTCCTGGTCGCCAACGCGGTGTACTGGTGCGAGGAGTTCCACATCGACGGCCTGCGGGTCGACGCGGTCGCCTCGATGCTCTACCTCGACTACTCCCGCGAGGGCGGCGCCTGGACGCCCAACCGGTTCGGCGGCCGGGAGAACCTCGACGCGGCCGCCTTCCTCCAGGAGATGAACGCCACGGTCTACCGCCGCTGCCCCGGGGTGGTCACGATCGCCGAGGAGTCCACCGCCTGGGACGGCGTCACCCGGCCCACCGACAGCGGCGGCCTCGGCTTCGGCCTCAAGTGGAACATGGGCTGGATGCACGACTCGCTGGTCTACATGTCCAAGGAGCCGGTGCACCGCAAGTACCACCACAACGAGATCACCTTCTCGATGGTGTACGCCTACTCCGAGAACTACGTCCTGCCGATCTCGCACGACGAGGTCGTCCACGGCAAGCAGGCCCTGGTCTCCAAGATGCCCGGCGACTGGTGGCAGCAGCGCGCCAACCACCGCGCCTACCTCGGCTTCATGTGGTCCCACCCCGGTAAGCAACTGCTCTTCATGGGACAGGAGTTCGCCCAGGGCGCGGAGTGGGACCACGAGCACGGCCCGCAGTGGTGGGTGCTCGACGAGCAGTGGCCGGCCCACGCCGACCACCGCGGGGCGCGCCGCCTCGTCCGCGACCTCAACCGGCGCTACCTCGACACCCCCGCGCTGTGGGAGCAGGACAGCACCCCGGACGGCTTCCGCTGGCTCGACGGCGGCGCCGCCGAGGACAACCTGCTCTCCTTCGTCCGGTACGCCGCCGACGGCACCCCGCTGGTCGCCGTCTGCAACTTCTCCCCCGTCGTCCGCCACGGCCACCGCGTCGGCCTGCCCGCCCTGCCCGGCCGCGACCAGCTGTGGGAGGAGGCCCTCAACACCGACGCCGAGGAGTACGGCGGCAGCGGCATCGGCAACTCGCACCCGGTGAAGGCCGAGCCGGTCGCGTGGGACGGCCAGCCGCGCAGCGCCGAACTCGTCCTGCCCCCGCTCGCCACCCTCTGGCTCCGCCCCGCCTGACCGGAACCGCACCACCACCACCGCGGGACCTCTGCGGCCCGGGCGCCGATACCGGCGCCCGGGCCCCGGCGTCTCCCGGGGCGGCCCGGGGCGACCCGGGCGGGGCGGGGCCGGGGGCCTGGGCGGTCACAAGCGGACAGTCCAGGTCCGAATGTATGGTCGAGATGACCATCTGCTGAGATGACTGGACGGAGAGATCCGCGTGGCGCGCAGTGTGTACGTGACCGGGATCGACCGGGGGGACGGGCGGCAGGCCGTCGAACTCGGGGTCATGGAGCTGCTGACCCGCCAGGTGGACCGGGTCGGGGTGTTCCGGCCCCTGGTGCACGCGGACGCCCCCGGCGAGGCCGGCTCCGACCACGTCGTGGAGCTGCTGCGCAACCGGTACCGGCTCGACCTGCCGACCGACGAGATGTACGGGCTCAGCTACGAGGAGGCCGCCGCACTGCAGGCCGCCCAGGGGCAGGACGAGCTGGTCTCCGCCCTGGTCGACCGCTTCCGCCGGCTGGAGCGCCGCTGCCAGGCCGTCCTGGTGCTCGGCACCGACTTCGCCGACACCAGCATCCCCGACGAACTGGCCTTCAACGCCCGGCTCGCCAACGAGTTCGGCGCCGTCGTACTGCCTGTGGTCGGCGGGCACGACGAGGACCCGCAGGCCGTCGTCGCCGAGGTCCGCAACGCCCACCGCGCGTACACCGACCTCGGCTGCACCGCCCTCGCCATGATCGCCAACCGGGTGGCCCCCGGCAGCAAGCAGCGCATCCAGCGCACCCTGACCGAGAAGCTGCCCGTCCCCGCGTACGTCATCCCCGAGGAGCCGGCGCTCGCCGCGCCCACCGTCGCCCAGTTGGTCGAGGCCACCGGCGCCGAGGTGCTGATCGGCGACGCGGCCGGGCTCGCCCGGGACGTCCGCGGCTTCGTCTTCGGCGGCGCCATGCTGCCCACCTTCCTCACCGCGCTGACCGAGGGCGCCCTGGTGGTCACCCCCGGGGACCGCGCCGACCTGGTGATCGGCGCCCTCGCCGCGCACGCCGCCGGATCCCCGCCGATCGCCGGGGTGCTGCTCACCCTCGGCCAGCACCCCGGCCCCAACGTCATGGCGCTCGCCGCCCGGCTCGCCCCCGGCACGCCCGTCGCGGTCGTCCCCGAGGGCAGCTGGCTCACCGCCGCCGCCCTCACCCACCTGGAGGGCAAGCTGACCGCGGCCAGCCCGCGGAAGGCCGAGATCGCCCTCGGCCTCTTCGAACTCCACGTCGACACCGTCGAGTTGACCAACCGCATCGAACTCAGCCGGTCCGGCCGGGTCACCCCGATGATGTTCGAGCACGAGCTGCTGGAGCGGGCCCGCGCCGCCCGCCGGCACGTCGTCCTGCCGGAGGGCACCGAGGAACGGGTGCTGCGCGCCGCCGAGATCCTGCTGCGCCGCAACATCTGCGACCTCACCCTGCTCGGCGAGGCCGAGGCCGTCCGCCGCCGGGCCGCCGGCCTGGGCATCACCCTGCCGCCAGCCGGCAGCCCGGACGGGGGCGAACCGGCCGCCGACCGCGCACGGCTGCGGATCGTCGACCCGGCCACCAGCCCGCTGCGCGAGCAGTTCGCCGAGCTGTACGCACAGCTGCGCGCCCACAAGGGCATGACCGTCGAGCGGGCCATGGACGTGGTCACCGACGTCAGCTACTTCGGCACCCTGATGGTGCAGGAGGGCATCGCCGACGGCATGGTCTCCGGCGCCGTGCACTCCACCGCCGCCACCATCCGCCCCGCCTTCGAGGTGATCAAGACCTCGCCGGGCGCCGCGATCGTCTCCTCGGTCTTCTTCATGTGCCTGGCCGACCGGGTGCTGGTCTACGGCGACTGCGCGGTCAACCCCGACCCGGACGCCCAGCAGCTGGCCGACATCGCCATCCAGGCCGCCGCCACCGCCGCCCAGTTCGGCGTCGAGCCGCGGGTCGCCATGCTGTCGTACTCCACCGGCACCTCCGGCTCCGGCGCGGACGTCGACAAGGTCCGCAAGGCCACCGAGCTGGTGCGCGAGCTGCGCCCGGACATCCTGGTGGAGGGCCCCATCCAGTACGACGCCGCGGTGGACGCCCGGGTCGCGGCCACCAAGCTGCCCGGCTCGCCGGTCGCCGGCCGGGCCACCGTGCTGGTCTTCCCGGACCTCAACACCGGCAACAACACCTACAAGGCGGTCCAGCGCTCGGCCGGCGCGGTCGCGGTCGGGCCGGTGCTCCAGGGCCTGCGCAAGCCGGTCAACGACCTGTCGCGCGGAGCGCTGGTGCAGGACATCGTCAACACCGTCGCGATCACCGCGATCCAGTCCCAGGAGCGCCTCGGCCATGAGTGAAGGTACCCGCGTCCTCGTCCTCAACGCCGGCTCCTCGTCGGTGAAGTACCAGCTGATCGAGATGCTGGACGGCTCCCGACTGGCCTCCGGACTGGTCGAGCGGATCGGCGAGGCCAACGGCCGGCTGCTGCACACCCCGCGCACCGGGGAGCGGCGCGAGGCGCTGGAGGTCTTCCCCGACCACGGCGCCGCGCTGAAGGCCGTCGCCGGGGAGCTCGCCGCCGACGGCCTCGGCCTGGACTCCCCCGAGCTGGTCGCCGTCGGCCACCGGGTGGTGCACGGCGGGCAGCGGTTCACCGCGCCGACCGTCGTCACCGACGAGGTGCTCGCCGAGATCCGCCGGCTGATCCCGGTCGCCCCGCTGCACAACCCGGCGAACATCACCGGCATCGAGGTGGCCCGCGCCCTGCGCCCCGACCTGCCGCAGGTCGCCGTCTTCGACACCGCCTTCCACGCCACGATGCCCGAGCACGCGGCCCGGTACGCGATCGACAGGGCGGTCGCCGACGAGCACCGGGTGCGCCGCTACGGCTTCCACGGCACCTCGCACCAGTACGTCTCGCGGGCCACCGCCCGGCTGCTCGGCCGCGACCCGGCCGAGGTCAACGTGATCGTGCTGCACCTGGGCAACGGCGGCTCCGCCTCGGCGGTGGCCGGCGGCGTCTGCGTCGACACCTCGATGGGCCTCACCCCGCTGGAGGGCCTGGTCATGGGCACTCGTTCGGGTGACATCGACGCGGGCGCGGTCTTCCACCTGCACCGGGTCGGCGGCCTGTCGATCGACGAGATCGACGACCTGCTCAACCGCCGCAGCGGACTGCTGGGCCTGTGCGGGGACAACGACATGCGCGAGGTGCTGCGCCGCGCCGAGGAGGGCGACGCCGACGCCGCGCTGGCCTTCCGCACGTACGTCCACCGGCTGCGCAAGTACATCGGCGCGTACTGCGCGGTGCTCGGCCGGGTCGACGCGATCGCCTTCACCGCCGGGGTGGGCGAGAACGCCCCGCAGGTCCGCGAGGCGGCCACCGCCGGGCTGGGCGAGCTGGGCATCGCGGTCGACCCCGAGCTGAACTCGGTGCGCTCCGGTGCGGCCCGGGTCGTCTCCCCGCCCTACGCCCGGGTCGCGGTCGCCGTGGTGCCCACCGACGAGGAGCTGGAGATCGCCCAGCAGTCGTTCGCGCTGGTGCACCGCTTGTCCGCGGACTGACACGGTTTCGTCCCATCCCTCGGAATGCTTCGTTGGCGATACCTCACCTTTCACGCCAAATGCAGCCATAACACGAACGGATAGACTGATCCATATGCGCCGAGCGAAAATTGTCTGCACCCTGGGTCCGGCGACGGACTCCTACGAACAGCTGAAGGCCATCGTCGAGGCGGGCATGAACGTCGCCCGTCTCAACATGAGCCACGGCTCCCACGCGGAGCACGAGGAGCGGTACCGCAAGGTCCGCCAGGTCTCCGCGGAGACCGGCAAGGCCATCGGCGTCCTTGCCGACCTCCAGGGCCCCAAGATCCGTCTGGCGACCTTCGCCAACGGCCCGGTGACCGTCGACAACGGCGACGAGTTCACCATCACCACCGAGGACGTCCCCGGTGACCAGCACATCTGCGGTACCACCTACAAGGGCCTGCCCGGCGACGTGAAGCCCGGCGACCCGGTCCTGATCAACGACGGCGTCATCGCCCTGGAGGTCGTCAGCGTCGACGGCCCGCGGGTGAAGACCGTGGTCGTCGAGGGCGGCGTGCTCTCGAACAACAAGGGCATCAACCTGCCCGGCGCGGCCGTCAACGTGCCCGCGCTCTCCGAGAAGGACAAGGACGACCTGCGCTTCGCGCTGCGGCTCGGCGTCGACCTGGTCGCGCTCTCCTTCGTCCGCAACGCGGCCGACATCGACGACGTCCACAAGGTCATGGACGAGGTCGGCATCCGGGTGCCGGTCATCGCCAAGATCGAGAAGCCCCAGGCCGTCGAGGCCATGGAGGAGATCGTCCTCGCGTTCGACGGCATCATGGTCGCCCGCGGCGACCTGGCCGTCGAGTACCCGCTGGAGCGGGTGCCGCTGGTGCAGAAGCAGCTCATCACGCTCGCGCGCCGCAACGCCAAGCCGGTCATCGTCGCCACCCAGATGATGGAGTCGATGATCCACGCCTCGCGCCCGACCCGCGCCGAGGTCTCCGACGTCGCCAACGCCATCCTCGACGGCACCGACGCGGTCATGCTGTCCGCCGAGTCCAGCGTCGGCAAGTACCCGGTCGAGACCGTGCGCACCATGAGCCGGATCGCCGAGAAGGCCGAGGAGGAGCTGCTCTCGCAGGGCCTCCAGCCGCTCAACCCGGGCCGCAAGCCGCGCACCCAGGGCGGCTCGATCGCCCGCGCCGCCTGCGAGCTGGGCGACTTCCTGAACGGCAAGGCGCTGGTCGCGTTCACCAAGTCCGGTGACACCGCCCGCCGCCTGTCGCGCTACCGCTCGCCCATCCCGGTCATCGCCTTCACCCCGGACACCGCCACCCGCAGCCAGCTCTCGCTGAGCTGGGGCGTCGAGGCCTACGTGACCGAGCAGGTCGGCTCGACCGACGAGATGGTCGCCCAGGTCGACCGCGAGCTGCTCCGCATCGGCGAGCTGAACGAAGGCGACACCGTCGTGGTCACCGCCGGCTCCCCGCCCGGCATCCCCGGCAACACCAACATGGTCCAGGTCCACCACCTGGGCAGCCGGGACTGACCTCCGGCCGCAGCGACGCCCGTGGGGCGGCTCCTCCGCAGTGGAGGGGCCGCCCCACGGGCGTTGCGGTCACTTGTTGCCGACGTACGGGATGTCGTCGTTGTACATCTTCATCCCGGGGATCTTCAGCGTGCCGCCGAACTGGCCGGCCTGCACGGCGGTGACGCCGGTCAGCTCCAGGTCCAGCGGGATCGGGAAGGTACCGATCAGGTCGTACAGCCACTGCGGGAGGGTGTCCGGGGTGAGGGTGATCTCGCCCAGGTCGATCGGCACGGGCAGGCCGATCACCTTCGACAGGTGGCCGGAGAGCCGCTCGACGTACATGGTGACCGGGCCGCTGCGCATGGTGGAGGTCGAGCCCGGCGCGCCCTTCACGTGGAAGGTCTTGCCGTTGCCCTCCAGGGTGGACATGTCGAGGTTGTCGATCTCGACGTTGTCGACCACGAACTTGAGCACCCGCTTGGTGCCGGTCGGCGTCTTCACGTCGACCACGCCGTGGAAGCGGGAGTTGTCCAGCGCGAGCCGGGTGGTCTGCAGGGTCCAGTTCTGGTCCGGGACCAGGATCGGGTTGTCCGGCCTCCCGGCCGCCCGCAGACCGCTGATGTCCACCGGGCAGTTCGGGTCGGCACTCGGCGAACCCGACGGCGCCGGGGTGCCCGGCTTCGCGGACGACGAGGACTTGGCGGACGGCTTCACGGGCGCCGTGGGCCTGGCCGCCGGCTTCGTGGACGCCTTCGGGCTCGGCGACGCGGCCGGGGTGGTCGGCGCGGGCTGCCCGGCCCCCGGATCGGCCGTCGGGGCGGCGGCCCGGGCCCCGGCGGCGGGCGCCGCGGGAGCCTGGCTCGGGCCCGCGGCCGGCGGCGCGGTGGTCGGCTGCGGGGCGGCGGTGGCCGCCGCGGTCGACGAACTCCCCGGGTGGACCAGGTCGGTGACACCGTCGACGATGCCGCCGACGATGTCGTCGATGATCCCGGTCCGCAGCACGGAGCCCGTGCTGCCCGCCGAACGCGCCACCGGTGCGGTGGTCGGGACGGCGCTCGGCCCGGTGCCGGGGGCCGCCGTGGTCGGCTGCGCGGGCACCGAGGGGGCCTGGGTCGGGGCGGTGGTGAGCGCGGTGGTCGGCTGCGCCGACGGGGCCTGGGTCGGGGCGGTGGACGGCGCCGGCGGGGTCAGCTCGCTCTTGGGCACCGGCGTCTCCGCCACCTGCGGCGGGGCGTCCGGCGCGGTGGCGCACGGCTTGTCGGCCGGGTCCGCGGCGGCCGTGGTCGGCGCGTAGGTCGCGGCCATCAGCAGGGCGGTGGGGACGGCGGCCATCGCCAGCGCCCGGCCGCGCAGCCGGATCCGCACCGGGGTGCGGGGCGCCGCGTGCCGGCCGGAGCGCTGCTCCGGCAGCCTCGGCGATTCCTGCTCGGTCACCGGACCTCCTTCGGGTCGCCGCTCTGCTGCGGGATACCGCCCTCGGCGACCGCCGGGGCCGGGGCGTCAAGCGCCTCGCCGGCCGGGTGCTCCGCCGGGGCCGCGGCCTGCTCGGGCACGGCGGCGAGGACGGCGGTGGGCACCTCGTCCTGCTGCGGACCGGACGCGGCCGGGGCCGCCTCCTCTGCGTCCTCCCGCGGGGGCGACGGCGCCCAGGCCATCATCAGGCCGCCGCCGATCAGACCGGGCAGCAGCGACATGCCGAAGCCGGACAGATTGGAGACCGGGATCGAGACCAGGGTCAGCAGCGTGGTGGCGACCCCCGCGAAGACCCGTACGACCGGCTGGAACCAGGCGGTCAGACCGAGCACCACCAGCAGCACGCCGATGATCAGCGATCCGGCACCGGCGGTGGTCGCCATGGTGACGGTCATGCCGTTCAACGACAGCTTGGCGTACGGGAAGTACATGATCGGAAAGGCGGCGAACATCGCCAGCAGGCCGCCGTAGAACGGCCGCGTCCGGCGGAACGTACGGAACACCCGACGCAGCCACTGGGCGGGGTTCTCGTGCTCGGCGGGCCGGTACTCGGCAAAGGCGCTGGACACGATGCAGCTCCTCGATGGTGTGAAACGAGGGTGGAAACGGGATGGGGAGGGCCGGGAGCGGTGCGCACACTCACCGCTCCCGGCCCCCCGGGTGCCGTCCCGGCGCCGGCCCCCTCGGGGCCCGGCGCCGGATCAGCGGCTCAGCCGCTCAACGGCCTAGTAGCACTCGTGCCCACCGTCGGTGTGCAGGTTGAGCTTCAGGCCCTGGAGCTTGAAGGTGCCGGCGGAGGTCGCCCACGCGGTCTGCTTGACGCCGTACAGGTGGGCCTCGTCGGCCGCCTGGGCGAAGCCGACCGAGCCGGCCGGCAGGCCGCCGCCGAGCTTGGACTTCCAGCCCTCCAGGGCCTTGTTCTTGAGCGTCGAGGCGTCCTGGCCGATGTTGATGTTCTTGAACTCGGCGTCGGCGCTCAGCGAGTCGAGGTCGATCAGCAGGTTCTCGGCGGAGACCTGCTTCTTGACGTCCTCGCTGTGGCCGGCCTCCAGGCGCAGCGTGATCTTCGGCAGCTTGAACGGCAGCGGGAGCACGTTCGGGTCGGTGACCAGCGACTGGCACATGCCCTTGATGGTCGCCTTGTCGAAGGCCGAGACGGCGACCGGGTGCGGCGTGCCGTTGACCTCGGCGTCGATCGAGCCGAACTGCGCGAACTTCTCGCCGTGCAGCTCCTGGGCGGTGACCTTGAACTGCTGGCCGGAGACGCTGAACGACGCCGCGAGCGCGTTGTTGGCCAGGCCGACACCGATCGCGGCGGTGGCCGCGAGGCTCGGGACCATCACCAGGCCGAAGCGCTTCCAGCGGGTCTTGCCGTGGGTCTGGGACATGCGTGTCCTCCTTCTGGGACGTACATCTCCGGCTCCCGTTCCGGTGCGTCCCGCACCGGCGTGGGGGCCTGGGATGGGAGAGAGCTACGTCCTCGGTAGCGGAGAGCGCCGTCGTGACGGCGCGATCCCCCCGAGCGACAACCAGGCGACCGCGCGGGGAGCGCGGCCGTACGAAGGACAGGAACCGCCGTGGGACCGCGGGTACCCCCCTGCCCTCTTGCCGCCGACCGGGGTCGGCGGCTGCCCGGTGGGGATCCCCTGTCTCGTTCTCGCCGACCGGCTGCCGGGAGTTGGAGTGTGGGGACCGGGCGTGCCGATGCTGCTCGAATCCCGGGCGAAGCACAAGGGGTTCATTACTGACGGGTAATCCAACTGCGGACAGTAACGATCATGGAATCCGGAATTCGATCACCCTGAGTGACGAAATGGAGGTTTCGTGGCGGAGAAATCCTCCGGAAACAGAAACGAAACACCCGTGGACGGCCACCAAGGGTGACCGTCCACGGGTGTTGTCAAGATTTGGTAAACCTCGCGCGGCGCGCCCGTAATGTCGCCAAATCACCAGGGACACCGCAGGTCACGCACCGTGCCGCGGCGGCACGGCGGAGCGCTCCGTCAGAAGAGCACCCGGGCCAGCGCCGAACGGGCCGCGGTCACCCGCGGGTCCTCCGGGCCGATGACCTCGAACAGCTCCAGCAGGCGCAGACGCGCGGTGTCGCGGTCCTCGCCGAAGGTCCGGCCGACGGTGTCCACCAGGCGCCCGAAGGCGTCCTCGACGTGACCGCCCACCAGGTCCAGGTCGGCGGCGTCCAGTTGCGCCGCGACGTCCTTCGGACCGGCCGCGGCGGCGGCCCGGACGGCCTGCGGGTCCAGCCCCTCCACCCGGTGCAGCAGCTCCGCCTGGGCCAGGCCGAGCTTCGCCTCGGTGTTGCCCGGCTGCTCGGCGAGCACGTCCCGGTACGCCTGGACCGCACCGCCGAGGTCGCCGCGGTCCAGCGCCTCGTGCGCCGCCTCCAGCGCCGGGTCCTCCGGACGGGCCGGGGCGGCGGCCTCGCCGGGCTCGCCCGCGCCGCCGCCGACTCCGGTGCCGACCACGCCGAAGCGCTGCTCGGCGACCAGGATCAGCTGCTCCAGCACCTTGCGGACGTTGGCCTCGCTCTCGGCGCCCTGGAACAGCGGCACCAGCTGGCCGGCCACCACGGCCATGACCGCCGGGATGCCCTGGATGCCGAACTGCTGGGCGATCAGCTGGTTGGCCTCGACGTCGATCTTGGCGAGGACGATCCGGCCGGCGTACTCCTCGGCCAGGCGCTCCAGGATCGGGCTGAGCTGCTTGCAGGGACCGCACCACTCGGCCCAGAAGTCGATGACCACCGGTACTTCGGTGGAGCGCTGGACGACCTCGGCCTCGAAGGTGTCCTCGGTGACGTCGATGACGAGCTCGTAGCCGGCACCGGCCGGGGCGGCCCCGGAGGCCTCCGCGGCGGCGGACTGGCGGGCCCGCTCGGCCCTGGCCTGCTCGGCCTTCTGGGCAGCCTCACCGGCTGCCTTGACTGCGGCGAGGTCGACCGCACCGCGCAGGGCGGAGCTGTTGAGACGCGAATTCCGTGGCTGCATGGCACCATCCTCCCCCGTCCGCGCGGATGTCGGGCACCAACCACCGGGAAAGTCGCACCGCACGGGCTGTGCGGCGCCGGCTTCCGCCGGTCGGCGAACCCTCTCCCCGGTAGCCTGGACCGTTCGGCGCGGATCCCCATCCGCGCCCCGCCGCCCCCGTCCCACGGGGTCACGGCGTTCGGTTGTCGCTTCTTTCGCTACGAGTCGTAGCGTAACTGGACCGAGGCCCCCCGCCGCAAGCCCTCCCGGGCGTTCGGGGACGTGAGCTGCCCCACTTTCCCCCGCACCCCCGCTGACCCGGGGGTGACCAGTCGCTAGCGTTACCGGTCCCACCCAAGTTACCAACCGGTAAACCGCAAGGAGGCCCGGTGTCGGCCCCCCAGCCACCCTCGACCCCGGACGCACCGGACAGCCCCGCCGAGCCGGTCGGCGCCACCGGGCCGGAGACCACCGCCGCCCGCGCCAAGGGCCGTCCGCGCAGTGCCGCCGCGGACCGCGCCATCATGGACGCCACCCGCGAGACCCTGGCCGAACTCGGCTGGGGCGGGCTGACCATGGGCCACGTCGCGACCCGCGCCAAGGTCGCCAAGACCACGCTGTACCGCCGCTGGCCGTCCAAGAACGAACTCGTCGTCGACGCCGTCGCCAGCCTCTTCGACGAGCTGGTGATGCCCGACCTCGGCAGCCTGCGGGCCGACATCGAGGCCGTGGTGCGGCAGTTCGCCGACCTGCTGGCCCGCCCGGAGACCCAGGCCGCGCTGCTCGCGCTGTTCGCCGAGGGCACCCGCGACCCGCAGCTGCGCCGGCGCATCCGGGAGTCGATCGTCGACCCGCAGAAGCACCTGGTGCGCCAGGGGCGGGCCTCGGCCCAGGCCCGCGGCGAACTCCAGCCGGACGGCGACAGCGACGCCGCCTGCGAGGAGGTCGACATCATCTTCGACACCATCGCCGGCACCGTCGAGCACCGCATCCTGGTCAGCGGCGAGCCGATCACCCCGGACTGGACCCGCCGCTTCACCACGCTGCTGCTGGGGCCCTTCCCCAGCCTCTCCGAGGACCCCGCCGAGCACTGAGCGGCCCCGGACGCGCCGGACCGCCCCGCGGCAGCGCCACGGGGCGGTCCGGTGTCCGTACGGGCCCGCGGCCCGCGCGTCGGGTCCAGGAGGGTCTAGAAGACGGCGGACTCCCGGTAGGTGCCCCACTCCTCGCGCAGGGCGTTGCAGATCTCGCCCAGGGTGGCCTCGGCCCGCACCGCGTCCAGCATCGGCGGGATCATCGACTCGCCCGAGCGGGCGGCCGCCAGCATGGCGTCCAGACCGGCCCGGACGGCGGCCTCGTCGCGGCCGGACTTGCGCGCGGCCAGCTCCCGGACCTGCTCGCGCTCGACCTCGTGGCTCACCCGCAGGATCTCCAGCTCGGGGGTGACGCTGCGCGGGTGGCAGTTGACGCCGACGACCCGCTTCTCGCCCTTCTCCACCGCCTGCTGGTACTGGAAGGCGGCCTCGGCGATCTCGCCGGTGAACCAGCCCTCCTCGATGCCGCGCAGGATGCCGGAGGTGATCGGGCCGATCTCGTGGTCCTCGCGGCCCTTGTCGAGGATCCGCTGGAAGATCGCCTCGGCCTGCTGCTCGATCCGGTCGGTCAGCGCCTCGACGTACCAGGAACCGCCCAGCGGGTCGGCCACGTTGGCGACCCCGGTCTCCTCCATCAGCACCTGCTGGGTGCGCAGGGCGATCTCGGCGGCCTGCTCGGAGGGCAGCGCCAGGGTCTCGTCCAGGGCGTTGGTGTGCAGCGAGTTGGTGCCGCCGAGGACGGCCGAGAGCGCCTCGACCGCCGTCCGGACGACGTTGTTGTACGGCTGCTGCGCGGTCAGCGACACCCCGGCGGTCTGGGTGTGGAAGCGCAGCCACTGGGCCTTGTCGGTCTTGGCGCCGAAGCGGTCGCGCATCCAGCGGGCCCAGATCCGGCGGGCGGCGCGGAACTTGGCGATCTCCTCGAAGAAGTCGAGGTGCGCGTCGAAGAAGAACGACAGGCCGGGCGCGAAGACGTCCACGTCCAGGCCGCGGGAGAGGCCCAGCTCGACGTAGGCGAAGCCGTCGGCGAGGGTGTACGCCAGCTCCTGCGCGGCCGTCGCCCCGGCCTCGCGGATGTGGTAGCCGGAGACCGAGAGCGGCTTGTACGCCGGGATGCCCTGGGCGCAGTACGCCATCAGGTCGCCGATCAGGCGCAGGTGCGGCTCGGGGGCGAAGAGCCACTCCTTCTGGGCGATGTACTCCTTGAAGATGTCGGTCTGCAGGGTGCCGTTGAGCACCGCCGGGTCGACGCCCTGGCGCTCGGCGGCGACCAGGTACATGCAGAAGATCGGGACGGCCGGGCCGCTGATCGTCATCGAGGTGGTGACCTCGCCGAGCGGGATGCCCTTGAACAGCACCTCCATGTCGGCGGCCGAGTCGATCGCGACGCCGCAGTGGCCGACCTCGCCGAGCGACTTCGGGTCGTCGGAGTCGTAGCCCATCAGGGTGGGCATGTCGAAGGCGACCGAGAGGCCGCCGCCGCCCGCCTCCAGGATCATCCGGTAGCGCTCGTTGGTCTGCTGCGCGTTGCCGAAGCCGGCGAACTGGCGGATGGTCCACGTCCGCCCGCGGTAGCCGGTGGCGTGCAGGCCGCGGGTGTACGGGTACTCCCCGGGCCAGCCGATCCGCTCGAAGCCCTCGTACGGCTGCCCGGCGGGCGGGCCGTAGACCGGCTCGACCGTGTCGCCGGAGAGGGTGGTGAAGTCCGCGTCCCGCGTGCGGGCGCTGTCGTACCGCTGCTGCCAGCGCTGCCGACCGCGCTCGATCTCCTCGGCGTCCATGGCCCCGAACTCCGCTCCGTACGGCCGCCACTGCTCGGGGCGGCACAGCTATTAGGACGTCCTACTAATTTACTCGGACGTCCTAGTACTTGTCGACGGCGACACGAGTCACCTGTGGTAACGGAGCGTTCCCCACCGGGGTTGCGGGTCGGCCGGGACGTACCGGAGGACCGGGCGGGCCCGGGAACGCCGCAGCGCCCCTCCCCCGGCTCGGGGAGGGGCGCTGCGGGAACGGACGGCGCGGGGCTCAGACCCCGGCGGCCTCGCGGGCGCCGGCGGCGGGCAGCTGCTCGGCGGCCTCGCGGACCACCCGGCGCTCGGCCACGAAGGAGGCGAACGGGATGCAGCCGGCGGCCAGCGTGAAGATCAGGCGGCCCAGCGGCCACTTCAGCTTCTGGCCGAGCAGGAACGTGACCACGAAGTACCCGATGTAGAGGTAGCCGTGCAGCATCGCGACGTAGGTGGTGGGCTGCTCGGCGGTGTCGAAGCCGTACTTCGCCACCATGAACCCGCAGAACACCAGCAGCGCGGCACCCGTCGCGATCGCCAGGCCCCGGTACCAGCCCAGCAGGGGGGTCGCCTTCATTCTCTCCATCGCCTCGCTCGGCCCGATCGGGCGGTACGTCCGGATCCGCGCACCGCTCCCACGAGGGTAGCCGCCCTCACGCCCGCTACCGCGCGGACCCCGGCCGCTCCGCCTCGGTGAAGTCGCCGGCCGCCATCCGCAGCGGCCTGAGCAGCTCGAACACCTGGCGGCACTGGTCCGGGCCGAACTCCTCCAGGCCGAACTCCATCGCCATCAGCTCCCGGGTGGCCTCCTCCACCACCCCGCGCCCCCGGTCGGTGATCGCCGCGAGTACCCCGCGGCCGTCCAGCGGGTTGGGGCGGCGGGCGACCAGGCCCGCGCGCTCCAGGCGGTCGACGGTGTTGGTGACGCTCGTCGGATGGACCATCAGCCGCTCGCCGATCTTGGAGAGCGACAGCTCGCCGGTGCGGCTGAAGGTGAGCAGCACCAGCGCCTCGTAGCGGGCGAAGGTCAGGCCGTACGGCTTGAGCACCGCGTCCACCCGGGAGAGCAGGATCTGGTGGGCGCGCATGATCGAGGTGATCGCCGCCATCGAGGGCGCCCCGCCCCAACGGCGGGTCCAGAGCTCGTCGGCGCGGGCGATCGGGTCGAAGTCGAGTGCGAGGGGCTTGGCCACCCGCTTACCGTACCGGCGGGTGGGGCTGCTGGTACCAGGCGTCCCTGATGGTGGACAAGTGCGACAGGTGGCGGGATCACGCCACATGATCGCGATGGTACGGACCAGGGCATTACGGCGGTGTGAACCCCCGCCAACCCGCCCCGGGCGGCGGCGGGTTGCCCGCCGCGGGGGCCTGCGGCCCGGTATCAGGCCGTCGTTCGAACGGTAACCCGCTGAAAGGCGGGTGATTCGTCCCGCTTCGTCCTTCTGTTCACGTTCCGCCCGGCTGGCGGAACCTGGCCAATCCGTGAACCAGACCTGTCATTTCAGGTGCTGCATTGTCATGCTTTCGGCCAGCCCCGTCCCGGGCAGCCACCGCCCCACTCACCGGTGGCCGCCGCACGACCGCACGGAGCTGCACGCCAGCGCCCGTTCCGCCCCTCAGGCACCAACCCCGGTGCCCCGGTTCGAGGCGCGCCCGCGCACACGCGGTTTCCCGGAAGGACCCTGTACGTGAAGCGAAAGCTCGCAGCCGGCGCCGTACTCTCCGCCACCGCCCTGCTCACCACCGTGATCCAGGTGGGCGGCAGCGTCGCCCAGGCCGACCCCGCGCCCGCGCCCCAGGCGAAGGCGGCCCAGGAGAAGAGCCGGCTGGTCGGCCTCGCCCGCGCCGAGGCCGCACGGGTCGCCAAGACCCTGGGCCTGGGCGGCCAGGAGAAGCTCGTCGCCAAGGACGCCGTGGTGGACGCCGACGGCTCCCGCCACCTGCGCTACGAGCGCACCTACGCCGGACTCCCGGTCATCGGCGGCGACCTGGTGGTGCACCAGGACCCGGCCGGCACCGTCACCTCGGTCGACCGCGCGCTGGCGGGCACCCTGTCGGTGCCGTCGCTGGCCCCGAAGGTCGCCGCCGACCAGGCGGCCGGCCAGGCCAAGGGCGCGGTCCAGGCCACCGTCGGCCTGACCATCGACGAGGACGAGGCCCCGATCAAGGAGATCACCAAGGTCGGCGCCGCCAAGCTGGTCGTCTTCGCCACCGACGGCAACCCGCGCCTGGCGTACGAGACGGTCGTCGAGGGCGTCCGCGAGAACGACGTCCCCAGCGCCCAGAAGCTGGTCACCGACGCCGCCACCGGCGACGTCCTCTCGACCCACGAGCAGTACCTCGCGGCCAACGCCACCGGCTCCGGCAAGGGCGTGCACGTCGGCTCGGTCACCCTGACCACCAACTACACCGGCAGCACCTACCAGCTGAAGGACGCCACCCGCGGCGGCGGCTACACCACCGACATGAAGAACCGGACGTCCGGCAGCGGCACGCTGTTCACCGACGCCGACAACGCCTGGGGCACCGGCACCGTCTCCAGCTCCCAGTCCGCCGCCGTGGACGCCCAGTTCGGCGCCGCCGCCACCTGGGACTACTTCAAGAACGTGCACGCCCGCAGCGGCATCCGCGGCGACGGCGTCGGCGCCTACAGCCGGGTCCACTACGGCCGCAACTACGTCAACGCGTTCTGGAGCGACTCCTGCTTCTGCATGACGTACGGCGACGGCGACGCCAACAGCAACCCGCTGACCGCGCTGGACGTGGCCGCGCACGAGATGGCGCACGGCATCACGTCCAACACCGCCGGCCTCAACTACGCGGGCGAGTCGGGCGGCCTCAACGAGGCGACCTCCGACATCTTCGGCTCGCTGGTCGAGTTCTACGCCAACCTGGGCTCCGACACCCCGGACTACCTCATCGGCGAGAAGATCGACATCAACGGCGACGGCACCCCGCTGCGCTACATGGACAAGCCCTCCAAGGACGGCGCGTCCAAGGACGCCTGGTACTCCGGCCTGGGCAGCATCGACGTCCACTACTCCTCCGGCCCGGCGAACCACTTCTTCTACCTGCTCGCCGAGGGCAGCGGCGCCAAGACCGTCAACGGCGTCAGCTACAACAGCCCCACCTCCAACAGCTCCACCGTCACCGGCATCGGCCGGGACAAGGCCGGCAAGATCTGGTACCGGGCGCTGACCGTGTACTTCACCTCCACCACCAACTACGCGGGCGCCCGCACCGGCACCCTGAAGGCCGCGGCGGACCTCTACGGCGCCTCCAGCGCCGAGTACCAGGCGGTCGCCGCCGCGTGGAGCGGCGTCAACGTCAACTGACGCCCGCAGCACGGAACGCCCGGGGCCCCGATACCGGCGGGGAGGCCCCGGGCGCTTCCGTGCGCGCCCGTACCCCGCCGGCCGGCCACCGCCCCGGACCGGCCCCGCGCGCCCCCGGGCCCGCGCGTAGCAACGGCCCCGGCGGGCGGCAAGGCGGCGCCGCTGGCGGGATCCCGCCAGCGGGACGGACCCCCGCAGACCGGGCGCACGGCCCGCCCGGCACCACCCGTCACAGGCCGCTGGCGAGACCTGGCCAATCGTCGGGCGGGCGCTGTCCTTTCACCTCCTGCATTGTCATGCTTCTGCCCAAGCCCCGTTCGACGTCCGTCGCCCCACCCCTCCGACGGACCGTCAAGACCCGCACGGGAGCAGCTCGTCAGCGCCCCGACCGCCCCACGGCGCCAACCCCGGCGCCCCGGTCCGCGGCGCGACCGCGCACACGCGGTTTCGTGGAAGGAACCCCGTACGTGAAGCGAAAGCTGACAGTCGGCGCCGTACTCTCCGCCACCGCCCTGCTGGCCGGGGCCATCCAGGTGGCCGCCGCGCCCGCCCAGGCGGCGCCGCCCGCAGCGGGCCAGGCGCGCGAGTCCCTGATCGCCTTCGCCGGCGCCCAGTCCGCCCCGCTGGCCCACGCACTCGCCCTGGGCAGCCAGGAGCAGCTGGTCCCGTACGACGTGGTGGTCGACGGCAACGGCGACCGCCACCTGCGCTACGAGCGCACCTGGAACGGGCTCCCGGTGCTGGGCGGCGACCTGGTCGTGCACCAGAACAGGGCCGGCGCCGTCGTCGCGGTGGACCGCGCCTTCGAGGGGCGGCTGTCCCTGCCCAGCCGGACGCCGAAGCTCTCCGCCGAGCGCGCCGCCGAGCAGGCGAAGTCCGCGGTCGAGGCGACCATCGGCGCGGCCGAGCACGCGGACGAGCAGCCGGTCAAGGAGGTCGTCGGCTCCGGCGGCGCGCAGCTGGTCGTCTGGGCGGGCGACGCCACCCCGCGGCTGGCGTACGTGACGGCGGTCGAGGGCGTGAAGGAGGACGGCACCCCGAGCCGCCAGCAGCTGGTCACCGACGCGGCGAGCGGCGAGGTGCTCTCGACGCACGAGGAGTACCAGACCGCCAACGGCAGCGGGAAGGGCGTGCACGTCGGCAGCGTGCCGCTGGTCACCACCCAGAGCGGTTCGACCTACCAGCTCAAGGACGGCTCGCGCGGCAACCAGTCGACGACCAACCTGAACAAGGGCACCTCCGGCAACGGCACCCTGTTCACCGACGCCGACAACGCCTGGGGCACCGGGGCGGCCTCCAACGCGCAGTCCGCCGCGGTGGACGCCCAGTACGGCGCCGGCGCGACCTGGGACTACCTGAAGAACACCTTCGGCCGCAACGGCATCAAGAACAACGGCGTCGGCGCCACCAGCCGGGTCCACTACGGCAACAACTACGTCAACGCGTTCTGGAACGACTCCTGCTTCTGCATGACGTACGGCGACGGCTCGGGCAACACCAACCCGCTGACCGCCCTCGACGTGGCCGGCCACGAGATGACCCACGGGCTCACCTCGGCCACCGCCAAGCTGGTGTACTCCGGTGAGTCCGGCGGCCTGAACGAGTCCACCTCGGACATCTTCGGCACGATGGTCGAGTGGTACGCCAACCTGCCGGTGGACGTGCCGGACTACCTCATCGGCGAGAAGATCAACATCTTCGGCAACGGCAAGCCGCTGCGCTACATGGACCAGCCCTCCAAGGACGGCAAGTCCAAGGACTCCTGGTACTCCGGGATCGGCGGCATCGACGTCCACTACTCCTCGGGCGTCGGCAACCACTTCTTCTACCTGCTGGCGGAGGGCAGCGGCGCCAAGACCATCAACGGCGTCAGCTACAACAGCCCGACCTCCAACGGCTCCACGGTCACCGGCATCGGCCGCACCAAGGCCGCCGCGATCTGGTACCGGGCGCTGACCGTGTACTTCACCTCCACGACCAACTACAAGGCCGCGCGCACCGCGACCCTGAAGGCGGCCTCCGACCTGTACGGCGGCACCAACAGCACCGAGTACAAGGCGGTCGCCGCCGCCTGGAGCGCGGTGAACGTCAGCTAGCCGCCCGCCGCGGCGCACCCGGCCCCGGGTGCGCCCGGCCCCGGCCGCACGAACGCCGACAGGCTGCCCGGGCCCTCCGGAGAGAGGGGCCCGGGCAGCCTGTCGGCACGTCCGCTACGCGGCGGCGGGCTCGCGCTGGGCGGCCGGCGGGTACTCGCCGCGCTCCTCCTTCTTGAGCATCCGCTCGGCCACGAAGCCGCCGAAGGGCAGCACCGAGAGGGCGAAGAGGACGATGCCGCGCTTGGCGTCCCACTTCTGCGCCTGCCAGGCCATGATCCAGAAGACGCCGTACAGCACGAACAGGGCGCCGTGGACCGCGCCCATCACCGGCACGGCGTTGAAGTCGGTGGTGCGCTTCAGTACCGAGCAGATCAGCAGCAGGATGAAGGAGGCCCCCTCGGGGCCGGAGACCAGGCGCAGTCGGTGGACGGCAGCGTTGCTCTTCACGTTCGGTACCTCATTGCGGCGGGGGCGGCGGGGTGCGCGGTGCGGGGGGCCGGACGGTGCGCACCGGGCTTGTGAACCGGCTCACAAACCGTCACCCATTATCACCGAGCCACCTCCCGGGACGACCGCCGGGGCCGCCCACGTGTGCGGGCTCACACCGCCGCCGTCACAGCCGCGTACCAGAAAACCCGCGCCCCCTCCCCGTTCGGTGCCCGCTCCGGTTACATTCTCGGACGTGGCACAGTTTCGACTCCAGGGGTCCAAGGTGCTCGCCGTCGACATGACGGGCGACGCCGTGAAGGCCAGAAACGGCTCGATGGTCGCGTACACCGGCCAGATGAGCTTCAAGAAGCTCAGCGGCGGCGGTGACGGCCTACGGGGCATGGTCACCCGCCGACTGACCGGCGAGCAGATGACGGTGATGGAGGTGAAGGGGCAGGGCACCTGCTACTTCGCCGACCGGGCGACCGAGATCAACCTCGTGCGCCTGAACGGCGAGACGCTCTACGTCGAGGCCGACAACCTGCTCTGCACCGAGGGCACGCTGAGCACCGGCACCAGCTTCACCGGGCTCAACGGGCTGACCTCCGGCAACGGCCTCTTCACCACCAAGGTGGAGGGCCACGGCTGGGCCGCGGTCACCTCGAAGGGCCCGGCGATCGTGCTGCGGGTCTCGCAGGGACAGCCCCTGCGGGTCGACCCGGGCGCGTACGTGGCGCACACCGGCAACCTCAGCCGCAACCTCAAGTCCGGCGCCGGGTGGTCCACCTTCGTCGGCGAGGGCGGCGGCGAGGCGGTCCAGGTGGAGTTCACCGGCGACGGCCTGGTCTACGTGCAGCCGTCCGAGAAGCTGACCGTCGGGGGCGACGTCTGATGCCGTTCAACAAGATCAACAGCAAGATGATCGAGGCGCAGGTCGTACCCGGGCAGCGGCTGTTCAGCCAGCGCGGCGCCATGCTCGCCTACACCGGCGAGGTCAGCTTCACCCCGAGCCTCACCGGGGGCCAGGGCGGCGTGATGGGCATGATCGGCCGGCGGGTGGCCAACGAGGACACCCCGCTGATGACGGTCGAGGGCCACGGCAGCGTGATGTTCGGCCACGGCGGCCACCACGTCCACGTGATCGACCTGCACGGCGACACCCTCTTCGTCGAGGCCGACCGGCTGCTGGCCTTCGACGGCTCGCTCCGCCAGTCGACCATGTTCATGGGCCAGCAGGGCGGCGTGATGGGCATGGTCCGCGGCCAGGTGACCGGGCAGGGCCTGTTCACCACCAAGCTGGAGGGCCAGGGCGCGGTCGCGGTGATGGCCCACGGCGGTGTGATCGAGCTGCCGATCCACCCGGGACAGCCCGTCCACGTCGACCCCCAGGCGTACGTCGCGCACCGCGGCAACGTCCAGAACAAGCTGTCCACCGCCCTGGGCTGGCGCGACATGATCGGCCGCGGGTCCGGCGAGGCCTTCCAGCTGGAGCTGTCCGGCCAGGGCGCGGTGTTCGTGCAGGCGAGCGAGGAGAAGCTCTGATGTCCTACCCGCCGCAGCCCCCGTACGGACAGCCGCACGACCCGTACGGGCAGCAGCCGTACAACCAGCCCACCCAGCCCGGCTTCCCGACCCCGCAGCAGGGCGGCTACCCGCCGCCCGGCCAGCCGTACCCGCCGCAGGGCTACCCGCCCCAGGGGTACCCCCAGCAGCAGCCGCAGGGCTACCCGCAGCAGGGCGGCTACCCGCCGCCCCCGCAGCAGACCTACGCCCAGGACCAGTACGGCGGCGCGCAGGCCCCGCTGCCCAAGGCCCAGGACGGCTCCGGCCCGGTGGTGCACGACGCGCACAGCCTGCCGTCCAACGACAACGTCAACCCGTACGCCTTCTCGGTCGAGCTGAACGGCTCGTACTTCCTGCAGAAGGGCAAGATGATCGCCTACTACGGCGACATCTCCTTCAAGGGCGTCGGCGCGGGCGCGGTCGACCGGATGCTCGGCCGGAACTTCAACTCGCCGATGCACGCGGCGGACTGGGTGGTCGCCGAGGGCCGCGGCAAGCTGCTGCTGGCCGACCGGGCGTTCGACCTGAACTCGTACGACCTGGAGGACGGCAACCTGACCGTCCGCTCGGGCAACCTGCTGGCCTTCGAGCCCTCGCTGAAGCTCAAGCAGTCGATCATCCCGGGCTTCCTGACGCTGATCGGCACCGGCAAGTTCGTCGCGGCCTCCAACGGCCCGGTGCACTTCGTCGAGCCGCCGGTCCGGGTCGACCCGCAGGCGCTGGTCGGCTGGGCGGACTGCCCGGCGCCGTGCCACCACTACGACCACGACTACATGCACGGGGTGCTCGGCGGGCTGCGCCGGCTGACCGGCGTGGGCGGGGCGTCCGGCGAGGAGCACCAGTTCGAGTTCATCGGCGCCGGCCAGGTACTGCTGCAGTCGACCGAGGTGCTGATGGCCGAGCGGGCGATCGGCGCGGTGCACGCGGAGGCCGGGGTCCCGATGGGCGGCGTGCCCCCGCAGCACGCGAGCGGGCACGGGGGCCAGCTGCCGAACGTCAACGTGCCGGGGCTCGGCAACCTGGGCGACCTCGGACGCCGGTTCGGCCTGTAGCCCCGGGGAGTCGGCGGCGGACGGTCCGTAAGATCGTACAACATTTAACTAAATGGGGTATGCTGGCCCCATGGACCCGCAGACCTCCGCCGCCGACGTCCCGTCGTCCGACGCGCAGCCCGTACCGCCCCAGCAGTCCGGGCCGCGCGCACGGCCCGCGGAGGAGACGCCCTGGCTCACCGCCAAGGAGCAGCAGCTCTGGCGCGCCCACCTGGAGGTCGCCAAGCTGCTCGACTACCACCTCGGCCGCGAGCTCCAGCCGCACAACCTCGCGATCAACGACTACGAGATCCTGGTGGTGCTCTCCGAGGCGCCCGAGCGCCGGATGCGGATGACCGACCTGGCCACCGCCACCCTGCAGTCCAAGAGCCGCCTCTCGCACCAGATCACCCGGATGGAGACGGCCGGCCTGGTGCTGCGCCAGGAGTGTCCGGGTGACCGCCGGGGCCTGTACGCCCACCTCACCGAGTTCGGCTGGGAGATCATGCAGCGGGTCGCCCCGGACCACGTGCGCAGCGTCCGGGCGCACTTCATCGACCGCTTCACCCCGGAGCAGATCGACGCCATGTACGCGGCGCTGGCCCCGATCGCCGACCACCTGCGCGGCCTGCGGGGCCGTTCGTAGCGGCCGTTCGCAGGAGCCGTTCGTAGCGGCCGTTCGCCGGAGCCGTCGTCATAAGGCGCGCCGTACGGCCGCACGCAGCGGAACGGCCGGCCTCCCCCGTTCCTGGGAGGCCGGCCGCCCACGTCTCTTCCCCGCCGCCGTCCGGCCGCGGGCACCCGGGTCGGGCCCGGGTCAGCCCCTGGTGAGTCCCGCGACCAGCTCGTCGGCGGCGCCGTACGGGTCCAGCTCGCCCGCCACCACGCGCTCGGCGAGGGTGGCCAGGTGGCGGTCGCCGTGCAGGTCCCCGATCCGGGCCCGCAGCGCGGCCAGCGCGATCGCCTCGATCTCGTCGGCGGCCCGGCGGCGGCGGCGCACCGCCAGCTCGCCGTGCTCCTCCAGCCAGGCCCGGTGCTTCTCCAGCGCCTCGACGACCTCGTCCACGCCCTCGCCGCGGGCGGCCACGGTCTTGACGATCGGCGGGCGCCACGCCCCCGCCTCGCGGGCCTCGCCGAGCCCGAGCATGTGGTTGAGCTCGCGGGCGGTGGCGTCCGCGCCGTCCCGGTCGGCCTTGTTGACCACGAAGAGGTCGCCGATCTCCAGGATCCCGGCCTTGGCGGCCTGGATGCCGTCGCCCATGCCCGGCGCGAGCAGCACCACGGTGGTGTCCGCCTGCGCGGCGACCTCCACCTCGGACTGGCCGACGCCCACCGTCTCGACCAGGATCACCTCGCAGCCCGCCGCGTCCAGCACCCGCAGCGCCTGCGGGGCCGTCCAGGAGAGCCCGCCCAGGTGGCCGCGGGTGGCCATCGAGCGGATGAACACCTCGGGGTCGGTGGCGTGCTCCTGCATCCGCACCCGGTCGCCGAGCAGCGCCCCGCCGGAGAACGGCGAGGACGGGTCCACCGCGAGCACCCCGACCCTCTTGCCGAGCCGGCGGTAGGCGGAGACCAGGGCCGAGGTGGAGGTGGACTTCCCGACGCCCGGCGAACCGGTGAGCCCCACGGTGTAGGCCTGCCCGGTGTACGGCGCCAGCGCGGCCATCGCCTCGCGCAGCTGCGGGGCGGCGTTCTCGACCAGCGAGATCAACCGGGCCACCGCGCGCGGACGGCCCTGGCGGGCCTGTTCGACCAGCGTGGGCACATCGATCATCGGAGCTCCTGAGGGTTGGGGCCGCGGCCCGCCGGCGGCGGACCGCAGCCCCGAAGGTACGTCGGACGATCAGGCCTTCGGAACCCTCACGATCAGCGCGTCGCCCTGGCCGCCGCCGCCGCACAGCGCCGCCGCGCCGACCCCGCCGCCGCGCCGCTGCAGCTCCAGCGCCAGGTGCAGCACCACGCGGGCGCCGGACATCCCGATCGGGTGGCCGAGCGCGATGGCGCCGCCGTTGACGTTGACGATGTCCGCGGAGACCCCGAGGTCCTTCATCGACTGGTGGGCGACCGCGGCGAAGGCCTCGTTGATCTCGATCAGGTCGAGGTCGGCGACCTCCAGGCCCTCCTTGGCGAGGGCGTGCTTGATGGCGTTGGACGGCTGCGACTGCAGCGAGTTGTCCGGGCCGGCCACGTTGCCGTGGGCGCCGATCTCGGCGATCCAGCTCAGGCCCAGTTCCTCGGCCTTGGCCTTGCTCATCACGACCACGGCGGCGGCGCCGTCGGAGATCTGCGAGGAGGTGCCGGCGGTGATCGTGCCGTCCTTGGCGAACGCCGGGCGCAGCTTGGCCAGGCCCTCGACCGTGGTGTCGGCGCGGATGCCCTCGTCCTGGCCGAACAGCACCGGGTCGCCCTTGCGCTGCGGGATCGCCACCGGGACGATCTCGGCGTCGAAGACGCCGTTCTGCTGGGCCTTGGCGGCGCGCTGGTGGGAGGCGGCGGCGATCTCGTCCTGGACCTCGCGCGGGATGCCGAGCCGGGTGTTGTGCTTCTCGGTCGACTCGCCCATCGGGATGTTCTCGTACGCGTCGGTGAGGCCGTCGTACGCCATCGCGTCCAGCAGCTCGACCGCGCCGTACTTGTAGCCCTCGCGGGACTTCGGCAGCAGGTGCGGGGCGTTGGTCATCGACTCCTGGCCGCCGGCCACCACGATGTCGAACTCGCCGGCCCGGATCAGCTGGTCCGCCAGCGCGATGGCGTCCAGGCCGGAGAGGCAGACCTTGTTGACGGTCAGCGCGGGGACGTTCAGCGGGATGCCGGCCTTCACGGCGGCCTGGCGGGCGGGGATCTGGCCCGCGCCGGCCTGCAGGACCTGGCCCATGATCACGTACTGGACCTGCTCACCGGTGATGCCGGCCCGCTCCAGCGCGCCCTTGATCGCGAAGCCGCCCAGATCGGCGCCGGAGAAGCCCTTGAGGGAGCCGAGCAGACGCCCCATGGGGGTACGCGCACCGGCAACGATCACAGAGGTGGTGTTGGTCATGGGACGGGCCCCTTCGCACGTCGTGGCCAGGTGAGGATGCCGCTCAATGTACTGACCCGTTACCCGCCCGTCACCGGAGCGAGCGTGTGATCAGGCGCACTGGCACTGTCCAGTCAACACCGTGTCGCACCGGCGCGGGTGAAGGTGCGAGTCTGTGAGCAGACTCGCACGGACGGCTCTGGCGCCGCTTCAGCGCGATGCGCTCCACTGGTGGCGAACCCGTCCCGGAACCGGCCCTGGAGGTCCGCCGTGCTGACCCGTATCGACCACATCGGCATCGCCTGCTTCGACCTCGACCGGACGGTCGAGTTCTACCGCAGCACCTACGGCTTCGAAGTCTTCCACAGCGAGGTCAACGAGGAGCAGGGCGTACGCGAGGCCATGCTCAAGATCAACGACACCGGGGACGGCGGCGCCTCGTACATCCAGCTGCTGGAGCCCACCCGCGAGGACTCCACGGTCGCCAAGTGGCTCGCCAAGAACGGCGAGGGCGTCCACCACATCGCCTTCGGCACCGCCGACGTGGACGGCGACTCCGAGGAGATCCGGGGCAAGGGCGTCCGGGTGCTGTACCAGGAGCCGCGCATCGGCTCGATGGGCTCGCGGATCACCTTCCTGCACCCCAAGGACTGCGGCGGCGTGCTGACCGAGCTGGTCACCTCCGCCCCCGACGGCGGCCACTGACGCCCCCGCGCGGGTGCCGCCCGGCCGGGCGGCACCCTCATAACCCGTCAGTAACCTCACGGAACGGTCGGAAAACCCCCACGCGCCCATTCCCCCGCAGTGCGAGCCCACTACAATGCCCAGGTGCGCGACGACTCCGGGGGACGGGGCCGGCGGGCACGGCCGATGACCGGCCCGCGCCGCCCGCCCACGGACGGCACGACCGGTCGCAGGGGAGTCCACTACGCGGGCACGGCTGAACAGTCGCAATTCGGATCTGTCACCATTCTCCACAGGCAAGAGTTCGCCCAGGAGTCCACCCGGACGGCGGAGCGCGGCACGACCGCGCCCGGCGGCCAGGACTCCGACCGTGGCGGGCGTCCCCAGCAGGAACGGGGGGTCGTCCACCGGCCGCGGATGCAAGGACCAGTCGGACCGGCCCCCGAACAGCGGGAGCCCGGGCACGGCCGGGTCGAGGACGCGACCAGGAGATGGATGGGACCGCGGAGTGCGGGGCTACGACCGCTACGAGGTTGACGATCACCTCTCCCAGTTCGAGGCCGAGATGGATCGGACTCGCAAGGAGCGGGACAAGGCAGCCGAGCATGCCGAGGACCTCGCCTACCAGGTGGAGGTGCTCCGGGCCAAGCTGCACGAGTCCCGGCGCGCGCTCGCCCAGCCGCGTGCCTTCGACGCCGTCTCGGGCCAGGCCGAGCAGCTGCTCCGCACCGCCGAGATGCAGGCCCAGCAGCTGCGCGCCGACGCCGAACGCCAGCTGCGCGACTCCCAGGCCGCCACCCAGCGGATCATGGCCGAGGCCGCCGAGCGCACCGCCCGGCTGGAGGCCGAGCTCACGGCCCGCCGCCGCAAGCTGGAGGACGAGCTCGTCGAGCTGCGCCGCAGCGCCGAGCAGCACGTCAACGAGAACGTCTCCTGGGCCGAGCAGACCCGGGCCGGCACCGAGCAGGAGGCCCAGCGCCTGCTCCAGGAGGCCCGCGCCGAGGCCGACCGGATGATGGCCGCCGCCCGCGCCGAGGCCGCCGCCCTCTCCGACCAGGCCCGCGCCCAGACCGCCGCCGACGTCGACGCCGCCCGCGGCGAGGCCCACGCCGCCGCCCAGGCCGCCCTCCAGCGCGCCCAGGACGACGCCGAACGGCTGCTGCGCGCCGCCTCCGAGCAGGCCCAGCTCACCGGGGCCCAGGCCGCCGCCGTCGCCGACGCCGCCCGCGGCGAGGCCCAGCAGCAGCTGGCCGGCGCCCAGGCCGTCGCCGAGCAGCGCCTCGCCGTCGCCCAGGCCGAGATCGGCCGGCTCAAGGAGAACGCCGCCGCCGAGCAGGCCCGCGCCCAGGAGGCCCTCAACCGGGCCCAGGCCGAGATAGAGCGGCTGCGCGCCGAGGTGCAGGCCGAGGCCGAGCGCAGCCGCCGCGAGTCCGCCGAACTGCGCGCCCACGCCGAAGCCGCCGCCGAACAGCTCCAGGCCGACGCCGAGGCCGCCGCCGTGCGCAAGGTCGCCGACGGCGAGGCCGCCAGCGAGCAGCGCTCCCAGACCGCCCGCGCCGAGGTTGCCCGGATGGTCGCCCAGGCCACCAAGGAGGCCGAGCAGATCCGGGCCGCCGCGGCCACCAGGCAGGCCGAGGCCGACGCCGCCAAGGCCGCCGCCGCCGAGGAGGGCGAGCGGCTGCGGGCCACCGCCGAGTCCGTCGCCACCCAGCTGCGCGAGGAGGCCGAGGCCGCCATCGCCGAGCTGCGGGCCACCGCCGAGCGGGAGGTCGCCGAGCTCCGCGCCCGGGTCGCCGCCGACGCCGAGCGGGCCCGCGCCGAGGCCGAGGAGGAGGGCCGCGCGGCCGGCGCCAAGGACGCCGCCGTCCACCTCGCCAAGGCCGCCAAGACCGCCGAGGAGATGCTCGGCCGCGCCGACCGCGACGCCGGGGCCACCCGCGGCGAGGCCGCCGCCGAGGCCGAGCGGATCCGCACCGAAGCCGCCGCCGAGGCCGAACGGCTCCGCGAGCAGGCCCGGGCCGCCGTCGAGCAGGCCCAGAACGCCGCCCTCGACGATGCCGCCGCCATCCGCGAGAACATCCAGCGGATGCAGGACGAGGCCGCCGGGATGCGCGCCGAGGCCGAGGAGCTGCGCTCCGGCGCCGCCGCCGAGGCCGACCGGGTCCGCGGCGAGGCCCGCCGCCAGGCCGTCGTGCAGATCGAGGAGTCGGCCAAGAGCGCCGAGGAACTGCTCACCAAGGCCAAGGCCGACGCCGACGAGCTGCGCTCCGGCGCCGCCGCCGAGGTCGAGCGGCTGCGCGAGCAGACCGCCCAGCAGGCCGCCGACACCCAGGGCCGGGCCGAGCAGACCCTCGCCCGGGCCCGTACCGAGGCCGAGAAGATCACCGCCGCGGCCGAGCAGCGCGGCCAGGACGCCCTCGCCGCCGCCAAGGCCGCCGCCGCCGAGAACCGCACCGCCGCCGAGCGGGAGACCGCCGAGCTGCGCCGCGAGGCCACCGAGTTCGACCAGCGGGTGCGGGCCGAGGCCACCGCCGCCGCGGACGCCCTGCGGGCCGACGCGCAGGCCGAGGCCGGGGCCGTCCGGGACGCCGCGGTGGCCGACGCCCAGCGGCTGCGCACCGAGACCGACACCGAGACCGCCCGGCTGCGCGCCGAAGCCGAGGCCGCCGCCGACGCGCTGCGCGAGGAGAGCCGGCGCGAGCGCGAGGAGGCCGCCGCCGGGCTGCACCGCGAGCGCGAGGAGACCGCGGAGCAGCTGGCCGCCGCCCGGACCGCCCGCGAGCAGGCCGAGCAGGCCGCGGCCGAACTCACCGAGCAGACCGCCGCCGAGACCGCCCGGCTGCGTGCCGAGGCCGAGCAGGCCGCGGCCGAACTCACCGAGCGCACCGCCGCCGAGACGGCCGCCGCCCGGGAGGCCGCCGAGGCCCACGCCGACCAGGTCCGCACCGAAGCCGAGCAGGCCGCGGCCGAACTCACCGAGCAGACCGCCGCCGAGACGGCCCGGTTGCAGGCCGAGGCCGAGCAGGCGCTCGCCGAGGCCCGCGAGGCCGCCGACGCCCGGCGCGCCCGGGCCGAGCAGGACGCCGCCGAACTGCGCGAGAAGGGCGCCGCCGAGCTGGCCCTCGCCGAGGAGCAGGCCGAGACCGTCCGCGCCGAGGCCGGCCGCCAGCTGTCCGAGGCCCGGGCCGCGGCCGACGGCATCCGCACCGAGGCGGACGAGGTCCTGGAGCAGGCCCGTACCGACGCCGACAGTGCGATCGCCGCCGCCCGGACGGCCGCCGCCGAACTCGTCACGATCGCCGAGGACGAGGCCGCCGAGGTCCGCCAGTCGGTGGCCGGCATGCACGAGGCCGCCTCCCAGCAGATCGCCGAGCTGAAGGCCCGCGCCGAGCAGGAGGCCTCGGACACCACCGCCCGGGCCGCCCTCGCCGCCGCCGAACTGCGCGAGGCCGCCGAGCGCGAGACCGCCGAACAGCGGGAGACCGCCGACCGGGAGACCGCGGACCTGCGCGCCCGGACCGCCGCCGAGGTCGCCGCCCTGCGCGAGCAGACCGAGCGGGAGCTCGCCGCCGAGCGCGAGGGCGTCGAGGCCGAGCTGGCCCGGGAGCGCGCCGAGGCGCAGGACTACGACGCCCGGCTGCGCGCCGAGGCCGAGGCCGAGCTGCGGGCCGCCCAGGAGGCCGCCGAGCAGCAGCGCGCCGAGTCCGCCGACCAGGCCGCCCGCACGGTCGCCGACGCCGAGGACCGGGCCGCCGCCGCCCTCGCCGAGGCCGAGGAGTTCGCCGCCTCACTGCGGGCCGAGGCCGAGGAGTACGCGCTCGCCACCCGCAGCCTCGCCGACGAGTACGACGCCGCCGCCCGCGGCCGCGCGGACGCCTACGACGCCGAGACCCGGGAGGCCGCCGAGCAGTTCGACCGGGCCACTCGCGAGCAGGCCAACTCCGTCCTGGAGAAGGCCTTCGCGGACGCCGAGGCGCTCGGCGAGGACGCCCAGACCACCGCCCTGGCCACCACCGCCGCCGCCGAGGAGCAGGCCGACGCGATGGTCGCGGCGGCCCGCAAGGAGGCCGACCGGCTGGTCGCGGCCGGCGAGGCCGCCGGTCAGGGCGAGGTCGAGAAGGCCCGCGCCGACGCCGACGCGCTGCTCTCCGAGGCCCGCCGGGACGCCACCGCGATCCGCGAGCGCGCCGAGGAGCTGCGCGAGCGCACCGACGCCGAGGTCGAGGCGCTGCACGAGCGCGCCCGCAAGGAGAACGCGCAGGCCATGAAGTCGGCCGGCGAGCGGGTGGACGCGCTGGTGACGGCCGCCCAGGAGCAGCTGACCGAGGCCGAGGAGCAGGCGGTGGCCACCGTCGCCGAGGCCGAGGAGCGGGCCGCGGCACTCGTCGCCGCCGCCGAGGACCGCGCGGGCGAGCTGACCACCGAGGCGTCCGCCGAGGCCAGCAAGGTCCGGATCGCGGCCGTCCGCAAGGCGGAGGGCCTGCTGAAGGAGGCGGAGACCAAGCTCTCCGACTCCACCGACCGCGCCGAGGCGCTGATCGTCAAGGCCGAGGCCAAGCTGAAGTCCGCCCAGGACGAGGCCGAGGAGAAGCTGGAGTCGGCGTCGGTCGAGGCCGAGAAGCGGCTGCGGGCCGCCGACGAGGCCGCGGACGAGCAGGTCGAGCTGGCGAAGGCCGAGGCCGAGCGGCTGCTCACCGAGGCCCGGGCCGAGGCGAAGCGGGTCACCGACGAGGGCCGGCGCGAGCTGGACGAACTGGTCCGGCGCCGCAAGGACATCAACACCGAGATCTCCAGGGTGCAGGACGTGCTGTCCGCACTGGAGGCGTTCGAGGCGCCGTCACCGGCCGCACAGTCGAACGGGGGAAGCAGCAAGAAGGACGGGGGTGCCAAGGCGGGTGCCGGAGTGGGCGCCCCCCGGTCGGGTGGCAATCGCTCCGGTGGGGCACCACCCGATTGAGCGGACATTCTCCGCGAGACAACGGCATTTCGCCGACGACACTCCGGTACCGTGTCAGGATTCCCTCAACCACCTCAGCGGTTTGACGACAGGAAGCCCAGAACCCCATGAGCGACAGTCACTCCCCTCACGGCTTCGACCTGGTGCGCCGTGGGTACGAGCGCGCCCAGGTCGACGAGCGGATCACCAAGCTGGTGGCCGACCGTGACAGTGCATTGACCCGGATCAGCGCGCTGGAGAAGCGCATCGAGGAACTCCACCTGGAGACCCAGACGGCCCAGGCCGCCGCGGTCGAGTCGGAGCCGTCGTACGCCGGCCTGGGCGCCCGGGTCGAGAAGATCCTGCGGCTCGCCGAGGAGGAGGCCAAGGACCTGCGCGAGGAGGCCCACCGGGCCGCCGAGCAGCACCGCGAGCTGGCCGAGGCCGCCGCCCAGCAGGTCCGCAGCGAGGCCGAGAACTACGCCAAGGACCGCAAGGCCAAGGCCGAGGACGAGGGTCTGCGGATCGTCGACAAGGCCAAGAGCGACGCCGCCCAGCTGCGCGCCGAGGCCAACAAGGACGCCCAGAACAAGCGCGAGGAGGCGGACGCCCTCTTCGAGGACACCCGCACCAAGGCCGCCCAGGCCGCGCTGGAGTTCGAGACCAACCTGGCCAAGCGCCGCGAGCAGTCCGAGCGCGACCTGGCGGCCCGTCAGGCCAAGGCCGAGAAGCGCCTCGCCGAGATCGAGCACCGCGCCGAGCAGCTCCGCCTGGAGGCCGAGAAGCTGCGCACCGACGCCGAGCGCCGCGCCCGCCAGACCGTCGAGACGGCCCAGCGCCAGTCCGAGGACATCGTGGCCGACGCGAACGCCAAGGCCGACCGGATCCGCAGCGAATCCGAGCGCGAGCTGGCGGCGCTCACCAACCGCCGCGACAGCATCAACGCCCAGCTGACCAACGTCCGCGAGATGCTGGCCACGCTGACCGGTGCGGCCGTCGCCGCCGCCTCGGTGCCGGGCGACGACTCCCTGGGCGTGCCCGCCCAGCAGTCGCGCTGACCCGCGCGTCCGTCCCGCGGGCCCCCGTCCTCCCGGACGGGGGCCCGCGGCGTTCCCGGGCCCCGCGGCGGCCGGCTGCGGCGGGCGTCAGCGCGGGTAGGCCCCGTCCGGCCGCTGGTGCCCGCAGCTCAGCTGGTTGCCGTCGTCGTCCGAGACGGTGCCGAACCACGAGGTGCACCAGACCGACACCGAGTCCGGCCAGTACTGCACCTCGAACGGGTGGCCCGAGCCGTAGTCGCCGTACGAGGTGACGATGAAGGTCTCGCCGGGCCGCATCCAGTAGTCCTCGCCGAGCGGCTCCAGGGTCAGTTCGACCAGTTCCTCGCTGCGGTTGGTCACCGGCATCCGCCCGGACACCTCCAGCGCGGAGAAGTCCCAGCCGGCCGTCTCCTCAGGGGTCATCCGGCCACCCGCGCCAACAGCCTGCGCACCGCCGAGTTGAACGCCTCCGGGGCCTCCAGCGCGCTCAGGTGGCCCACGTCCGCGATGACCGTCAGCTCGGCGTCCGGCGCCGCCGCAACCATCAGCTCGGACTCGGCCACCGGGGTGATGGCGTCGTCCGCACCCGCCACGACCGCGACCGGCACCCGCAGCCCCGCCAGCACCTCCCGGGTGTCGGACCGGCCCGCCATCGCCCGCTGCGCCCAGGCGACGGCCTGCGGGGACGCCTCGGCGATCCGCTTGCGCACCGGCTCGGCCAGGTGGCCGGACGCCGGGCCGAGCAGGTTCCGCTCCATCCGCTCCTCGGCCAGCAGGGCGACGCTCTCCCGGGCGAGCACCGCGGAGGCGATCCGCTCCCGGTTGGCCCGCGCCTCCTCGGTGTCCGCGGTGGCCTTGGTGTTCGCCAGCAGCAGGCCGCGGAGGCGCTGCGGGTGGCGGCGGGCGAAGGCCAGAGCCGCGTAGCCGCCCATCGACAGCCCGCCGACCACGGCCCGATCGATGTCGGCCGCGTCGAGCAGCAGGGCGACGTCGTCGGCGACCGCGTCCAGCGAGGGCGCTCCGGCGCCCAGCTCGGTGCCGCCGAAGCCGCGCTGGTCGGGGGCGAGCACCCGGGCCTCGTCCCCGGTCAGCCCGGGCAGGCCGTCCAGTTGGGCCGCCCACATCGAGGCGTCGAGCGGAAAGGCGTGCAGCAGCACGATCGGTGTCCCGGTGCCGCTCTCGCGGACGGACAACGCGGTGGGGAGCTCGGTCATGCCCCCGAGCCTAGAGCCCCGGGCCCGGAGCGTGCACGGCCACCACGGGCACCGGGGCGGTACGCCGGGCGGGCGCACCCAGCGGGACGCTATGTCCGGTTTGTCATAGCCTGCCGGAGAGCAGAGGGAGCGCCCCATGATCGAGCTGCACGAACTGACCAAACGCTACGGCGACACCCTCGCCGTCGACCGGCTGAGCTTCCAGGTGCCGCAGGGCGTGGTCACCGGCTTCCTCGGCCCGAACGGCGCGGGCAAGTCCACCACCATGCGCATGATCCTCGATCTCGACCGGCCCACCGCCGGGCGCGTCACCATCGACGGCCGGCACTACGACCGGCTCAACGAGCCGCTCAAGTACATCGGCGCCCTGCTGGAGGCCAAGGCCGTCCACCCCGGCCGGACCGCCCGCGACCACCTGCTCTGGCTGGCCCAGAGCAACCGCATCCCGGCCTCCCGGGTCGACGAGGTGCTCGCCCTGGTCGGCCTCACCTCCGTCGCCCGCAAGCGCTCGCGCGGCTTCTCGCTCGGCATGGGCCAGCGCCTCGGCATCGCCTCCGCCCTGCTCGGCGACCCCGAGATCGTCATGTTCGACGAGCCCGTCAACGGCCTCGACCCCGAGGGCATCCTGTGGATCCGCAACCTGATGAAGCGGCTGGCCGCCGAGGGCCGGACGGTCTTCGTCTCCTCCCACCTGATGAGCGAGATGTCCCTCACCGCCGACCACCTGGTCGTCATCGGCAAGGGCCGGCTGCTGGCCGACCTGTCGATGCCCGAGTTCATCCGGCGCAACTCCCGCTCCGCCGTACGGCTGCGCAGCCCGCAGCCGGAACGGCTGCTGGACACCCTGGCCGCCGCCGGGCTGGCCCACGAACCGGGCCCCGAGGGCTCTGTCGAGGTGGTCGACGGCGACCTCGCCAAACTCGGCGAACTGGCCGCAGCCAACGGGGTGGTGCTGCACGAGCTGAGCCCCCAGCAGGCGTCCCTGGAGGAGGCGTTCATGCAGATGACCGCCGACGCGGTGGAGTACCACGCCGGAGCGCCCGCCCCCCGTCCTGGCGCGGGGGCGGGCGCGGGAACGGGGGCGGCCGGCCCGCCCCCCGCCTGGGGCGCCGACTGGCGGGGCGGCGGCACCGGCGCCGGCCGGGCGCAGCAGCTCCCCACCGTCCCGAAGGAGAACTGAGATGGCGTCCTTCCCCGCGATCCTGGAGTCCGAGTGGACCAAGATCCGCAGCGTCCGCTCGACGATCTGGACGCTCGCGCTGACCTTCGTGGTCACCGCCGGACTCGGTGTGCTGCTCTCCCTGCTCACCCGCAACAACTTCGAGGAGTTCGCGGGCGACGGCCCCTTCGACGCCACCGGCACCGCCTTCGCCGGCATCATGCTCGGCGAACTCGCCATCATCGTCTTCGGGGTGCTCGCCATCGGCAACGAGTACAGCACCGGCATGATCCGGGTGACCCTCGCCGCCGTCCCGCAGCGCGGCACCCTGCTGGCCGGCAAGGCCGCGGTGCTCGGCGCGCTGGCGCTGGCGGTCTCGCTGGTGACCGCCTTCGTCACGTTCTTCCTCGGCCAGGCGATGCTCGGCCCGCACGCCACCGACCTCGGCGAACCGGGCGTGCTGCGCGCGGTGTTCGGGGCCGCGCTCTACCTGACGATGCTCTGCCTGTTCTCGGCCGGCGTCACCGCGATGCTGCACAACCAGACCCTGGCGCTCGGGGTGCTGGTGCCGTTCTTCTTCCTGCTCTCGCCGATCCTCTCGGCGGTGCCCAAGGTGAAGACCCTCGCCCGGTACTTCCCGGACTACGCGGGCTCCCGGATGCTGCTGGTCTACGAGCAGAACGGCCAGCCGTACGGGCCGTGGACGGGCTTCCTGATCTGCCTCGCCTGGACGCTGGCCGCCCTGGCCGGCGGGGCGCTGGTGCTGAAGAAGCGCGACGCCTGAGGCCGCCGGGCCGTCAGTACCGCGGAGCGCCGCGCCCCCGCTGGAGGTTGGAGGCGCGGCGCTCGCGCGCCCCCCAGCAGGCGCGGTGCCAGTGCCGGCGCTCCTCCACGCCCGCGCCGTGCATCGGCCAGGCCACCACGTGGCCCACCCCGGGCGGGATCTCCTGGTCGCAGCCGGGGCAGCGGTAGTGGCGGCCCGCGGTGCCGGCCACCGTCTGCACGACCCAGTCCTCGCCCCGGTACTCCTCGGTGCGGCGCAGCGAGCCGCCGAGCGGGGCCGCGGGCTCGGCCGGCCCTCGGTCTGCGGCGGTGTGGATCCGGTTGCGGCGGGGCACGGCGGACTACCTCTCTGCGCGGGCCCGCGCACGGCGGCGGCGGGCTCGGAACGGGGCGCGGGACCGTTCCAGCCTACGGCCGGCAGCAGGCCCCCGGGTTCACTATCACGCCATCACCCGGTACTTCGGTGTTTCTGCCGAGATCCACCCGATCTTCCGCGAAATTGGTGGTTCAGCGTGCCATTGGCACATGACATGGGTTACTCACGAGGGGTACAGGCGGGGCTCGCAGACCCTGCGCGCACCCGAGGAGGCCCAATGACGACCAGAACCAGCGCCCGCGAGGAGGCCCGCCGGCCCGTCGGGGTACGCCCGCCCGCCCCGGGCCCGGCCATGCCGCCGACCGATCCGGTGGCCCTGACCGGCACCCCCCTCCCGGCGGTGAAACGTCCCTCCGGCCGCGCCGCGGGCGCCGCACCGGTCCGGGTCGGTGCCTTCCTGCTGTCCGCGCAGTTCCCCGGGCAGAGTCACGGCGAGGTGCTCGACCGCACCGTCCGCGCCGCCGTCCAGGCCGAGCACTCCGGGCTCGACAGCGTCTGGCTCGCCGAGCACCACTTCGTCCCGTACGGGGTCTGCCCGAACGCCGCCACGCTGGCCGGTCTGCTGCTCGGCCGCACCCGGCGGATCGGGGTCGGCACGGCGGTCAGCGTGCTGTCCACCACCCACCCGGTGGCGCTCGGCGAGCAGGCCGCGCTGCTCCACCTCACCTCCGGCGGGCGCTTCACGCTCGGGGTGGGGCGCGGCGGCCCGTGGATCGACCTCGACGTCTTCGGCAGCGGGGTGGACGCCTTCGAGCAGGGCTTCCCGGAGCGGCTGGACCTGCTGCTGCGCTGGCTGCGCGGCTCCCGGGTGGGCGCGGACGGACCGCAGTTCAGCTTCCCCGAGGTGGCCGTCGTGCCCCGGGCCACCGAGCCGGTCCGCCGTCCGGAGCTGGGCTCCTGGCTCGGCCTAGGCGAGCAGTCCGGGCTGCGGCACTTCCCGCGGCAGCGCAAGGACACCCCGGCAGGCAAGGAGCTGACCGCCTCCGGCCGCCCGCAGGCCGGCCCGCCGGTGGTGGTCGCCTGCACCTCGCCCGGCGGGGTCCGGCTGGCGGCCGAGCGCGGGCTGCCGATGCTGCTCGGCATGCACTCCGGGGACGACGACAAGCGGCAGATGCTGGAGCTGTACCGCACCGCCTGGCTGGCCGCCGGGCGCAGCGAGGAGCAGCTGCGGCGGGTGACCCGGCAGCACGTGGCGGCCGGTGTGGCCCAGGTCGAGGACCGCTCCTCGGTGGCGCGGGCCACCCTGCTGCGGTCGATGCCGGGCTGGTTCGAGTACGGGCTGGGCGCGCACCGCACCGTGGACGGGCGGGAGCGCAAGATGCGCGACCCGCACCAGTACACGGAGCTGCTGTGCGACCTGCACGCGGTGGGCACGCCGAAGCAGTGCGCCGACCGGCTGCTGGCCACCGCCGAGCGCACCGGGATCCGCCGGTTCGCCCTGCTCGCGGAGGGCAGCGGCGATCACGAGGCGACCCTGCACAACATCGCGCGGCTCGGCGACGAGGTGCTGCCGCAGCTCTGCTGACCGCCTCCGCCCCCGGGCGCCCGGGCCGCTCCAGCTCCCCCGCGGGGGCGGGAGCGGCCCGACGGGCCGTCAGCAGTCCCGCAGTTCCTCGGACTGGTTGAGCAACTGCTCGCGGACGGAGGTGAACCGCTCGAAGCGCGCCTCGTTGGCGCCCGACGGCAGGAACACCGCCACCCGGTGACAGTTCTGGAACGCCAGCCGGACGCCGAAGTGCCGCTGCAGGGCACCGCGGATCGCGTCGCTGGCGAGGGCGCGCAGCAGCTGGCCGCGGGCCTGCTCGCTGGGCGGCGGCACGTGGTTGTCGGCGAAGTCGGTGCCGTCGACCTTCGCCTGGGCGACCAGCGAACTGATCAGCTCCCAGGCGTACGGCAGCGAGACGCGGACGCAGTCGACGAATTCCCGCTCGTCGACCTCGCCCCGCTCGGCCTTGTCCAGCAGGGCCGGTGAGACGTCGAGCGACATGGATTCTCCTCTCGCGGTCCACCCGAGCGGCGCGCGGGTGGTCGTGCGTGTGTCCGTGCTGAGGGTGTGGATGCCGTGCTGAAGGTGCTTGGACGTGCTCGGGAGGTACTGGAACCACTCACGCGCCGGACGTACGGCACGTGCTCGAACGGTGAGGGTGGACGCGCGGGCTGTCCGGTACGCCGTCGGACGGGGTGGAGTCGGCACCGCGCGGGGCGACAGCACGCAGAGCGAGCTCCCGCTCACAACAGCGTGGCAGCGATTGGTGGGCCGGAGCGGCCAATCCTGTGGATTGCTCCGGAAATCCGCCCCCCTGCACCAGAATGGCCGGATCCTGTCGGATCGTTCATCTGACGTCTCCATCCCCGTTGACAGCCTCCCCGCAAGCGTGCCGTCACACAGCGTAGCGATCCCGGGGTGAGGGCGCCAGAGTGCGCACGGGTTTGCGCGGGACCGCCGAACCTCCATGTTCGCGGGGTTCGCGGGTTCTTCACCCGACCGTCGCGGAATCGCATCAACTGGCCCCGGTGGGCTAGCGTGGTCGACCGTGCGTCTCGTAATTGCCCGCTGCTCAGTCGACTATGCCGGTCGGCTCTCCGCCCATCTGCCCTCCGCCACCAGGCTCATCCTGGTCAAGGCCGACGGCAGCGTCAGCATCCACGCCGACGACCGTGCCTACAAGCCGCTCAACTGGATGTCCCCGCCGTGCTCGCTGCGCGAGGCCGACGGGCTCTGGACAGTCGAGAACAAGGCCGGCGAGAAGCTCATCATCACGCTGGAGGAGGTGCTGCACGACTCGTCCCACGAGCTCGGGGTGGACCCGGGGCTGATCAAGGACGGCGTCGAGGCGCACCTCCAGGAGCTCCTCGCGGACCGGATGGAGGTGCTCGGCAGCGGCTGGTCGCTGATCCGCCGCGAGTACCCGACCGCGATCGGCCCGGTCGACATCCTCTGCCGCGACGCGGACGGCGCCACCGTCGCCGTCGAGATCAAGCGGCGTGGCGAGATCGACGGCGTCGAGCAGCTGACCCGGTACCTGGAGCTGCTCAACCGCGACCCGCTGCTCGCCCCGGTGAAGGGCGTCTTCGCCGCGCAGGAGATCAAGCCGCAGGCCCGGGTGCTGGCCACCGACCGCGGCATCGGCTGCGTGGTGCTGGACTACGACGAGCTGCGCGGCATCGACGACGACAAGCTCAAGCTCTTCTGATCCCTCAGGTCGGCGACGGAGTCGACGGGCTGGTGGTCGAGGTCGGCGACGGGCTCGTCGGGTTCGCCGACGTCGGCGAACCCGTCGGCGTGGTCGGCCCGGTCGAGGACTGGGTCGGCTGGGGCGGCTTCGGCTGCTCGGTGGGCTGCGGGGGCTGCCCGGTGGTCGTGGGCGGTGCGCTGCTCGCCGTCGCCGTGGGCGACTTGGTGGGCTTCCTGGTGGACGCCGACGGCGAGGGCGACGGCGAACCGCTGGTCATCGAGGCACCCGGCCCGGTGGTCGCCGGGTCCGGCTCCGGGGCGGCGGTGGCGCCGGTCGCCGCGGCGGGGCTGCTGCTGCCGGGGCGCGGGGCCGGCAGGCCGCCCGGCGGGAAGGCCCCGTCGTTGCGGGACACCCGCCGGTCGTCGGTCCGCTTCTCCCCCTCCTGGGCCGAGACGCTGAGCGCGACCGCCGTCCCGAGCACCCCGAGGGCGGCCACCGCCGCCGAGGCGGCGATCAGGGTGCGCCGGTTGTGGCGCAGCCGCGGGGTGGTCTTGAAGCGCCACGGCACCTGCGCGATGGCCCGGATGACGGGCCGCCGGCCCGACTGCGGGTCGGCGGGCGCGGCGGGCAGCTGACGGCCCTCGGCGCGCAGCAGGTCCAGCATCCGGCGGGCGGGGGCGGCCCCGCGCGGCTCGCCCAGGGCGGCCCGCAGGGCGAGCGCGGCCTCCAGTTCGACGGTGGCCCGGGCGGGCGACTGGACGCAGATCGCGTACACGCCCAACTCGTGGTGGAACCAAGCCTCGTCGACCCCGGAGGAGGTCGCCCGGGCGGCCTCCAGACCGAGCTGGAGGGTCCGCTCCCAGGCCCCCCAGCGCAGTGCGAGCGCCAGCGCGGGGGCGGCGGCCCTGGCCAGCCGCAGCACGTCTTGGTGGCGGCCGGCGGCCCGGTCGGCGAGCAGCACGCCGATCACCACCTCGGCCTCGGCGGCGATCTGCCGGGTGGAGACCGAGGTGTGCCCGACCCACCAGGCGAAGTGCTCGGCGGCGCCGTCGAGGCTGGTGCGGGCCGGCCAGTGCGGGGCGAGCAGTTCCAGCGCGCCGGCGGTGAGCCGGTGGTGGCCGCCGATGGACACCGCCAGGCCGCAGTCGGCGAGTTCGTGCAGGGCGCTCTCGCCCTGGCCGACGTCGATCAGCGCGGGCAGGTGCGGGGCCGTCGGGCACTCTCCGCCGAGCGCGACGGCGAGCCGCAGGACGGCCCGGGCGGGCTCGCTCAGGCCCTCGGCGAGGCGGACGGCGGGAGCGGCGCTCTCGGCCACCGAGGGCAGCGGCACGGTGCGCCGCAGCGCGCTCTCGCGGACCGCCGGGTCGGGGTGGCGGACGGGCTCGTCGACGGTGCCGAAGACGTCGTGGCGGTCCTCCTCGGCGGCCACCAGGGCGTCCACCGCGACGTCGCGCTGGCGCAGCAGGGCGGCGGCCTGGACGAAGCGCAGCGGCAGGCCCTCGGACTCGAACCAGAGGTCGACCGCCCAGGCCTTCTCCGCCTCGTCCAGGGCCCGTCCGGCCAGCCGGGCGGTGAGCGCCAGGCAGGCGGAGCGGGAGAGGCCGGCGACCAGGTGGTCCTGGAGCCGGGAACCGGGCGTCTGCAGCGGGGTGTCCGGGGCGACCGAGATCAGGAAGGCGCAGTCGGGGGCGGCGGCGAGCAGCTGCTCCAGCTCCTCGCCGACCGGCTCGACCCCGTCGATCACCACGATCGCGCCGATCGCGGCGAGGTGCTGGGCGGCGGCGCCGGGGTCGGGGCGGTGACCGGGCGCGTGGTGGGTGGCGGCGAACAGGTCCTGGACCAGGTCGGCGGCGGTGCGGCGGTGCCCGCAGAGCCGGACGACGCCGTCCGGGGCGAGGCCCGCGGCGGCCTCGGCGACGGCGGACAGCAGGGCGCTGCGGCCCGAGCCCGCCTGGCCGACCAGCCGGACCGAGCGGCCCTCGGCGAGCAGGCCGAGCAGTTGGGCGATGTCGGCCTCGCGGTCGAGCAGCGGCAGGTCGGCCGGGCCCGCGCCGAGGGCGAGCGGCCCCACCGCGCGGTCGCCGCCGGACGCGCCGCGGGCGGGCCCGCCGGGTCCGGTGCGGCGCGGTCTGGGGCGCCACTCCTCGGGGCAGGGGCGCGCCTCCGAGCCCTCCGGGGTGCCGATGGCGACCAGCAGCCCGCCGGCGACCAGCTCCCCGCTGCGGGTGCGCGCACCCTCCTGCCGGAACTCACCCGATGGCTGTCCCACGTTCCGCTCCGCCCCCTGCCGACTGCGGTCCGCCCGGTTCCGACCGCTTCCTGACGGCAGACTCTTGCACATCCCCGGGTCCGGGCACAGCGCGGTCCCGCCCGCTGCGGGTGCAGCGGCCGGGCACGGGCGCCGGGGCGCGCTACGGCAGGACGGGTCCCAGGGCCGGGAGGGTGGCGCCGAGCGGCTCGGAGACGGCTCCCTCGACGGCGAGGATGCGGTGCAGCCGGGTGGCCACCAGGAGGCGCTGCAGCTGCGCGGGGACGGCCCGCAGGACGAGCCGGCGGCCGAGCCGGCCGGCCCGCCGGTGGGTGCCCATGATCACGCCGAGCCCGGTGGCGTCCCAGGACTCCAGCCGGCCCAGGTCGAGCACGAGGTCACCCCGGCCGCCGTCGACCGCGCGGTGCAGGCGGGCCCTGGCGTCGGCGGCCGTGCGCACGTCGAGGCGGCCCTCGATGGCCAGCGCCCTCTGGTCGCCGGTGATGCGCATGCTCTCCTCCTCCGCCTGCAAGCCGGCTCGGCCGGTACGGGCTGCTCGGGATCCGGTCGTGCGGTGTGCCTCCGGGCGGGCGGTGCGCCCCGCGCCCGGGCCCCGGCGGAATGCCGGGCTCCCCCTCATCTGACGGTGCACCAGGTCCGGAGGTTGCTGGTTTCGGCCAGATCTGAAGCAACTTCACTCGTCCGAGGGAATATACGCAGTAACTCCCCACACCTACGCTCGATTACCGCCCAAATCACCCGCTTGCGGCACCCGGCGTGAGGAAACTCACCAAGCGCCGTCCGGCGGGCCGTACGGTGCGCCGGCCGCGCGGCCCGCCGGGGCGGGCGGGCCGTGCGGCACCGGCCCGGGCGGTGCTCAGCCCTCGTAGCCGTAGAAGCCGCGCCCGCTCTTGCGGCCCAGGTCACCGGCGGTGACCATGCGCGCCATGAGCTCGGGGGCGGCGAACTTCTCGTCCTGGGTCTCGGCGTAGATGTTGCGGGCGGCGTGCAGCAGGATGTCCACGCCGGTCAGGTCGGCGGTCTGCAACGGGCCCATGGCGTGGCCGAATCCCAGCCGGCAGGCGGTGTCGATGTCCTCGGCGGTGGCGACGCCCGACTCGTACAGCTTGGCCGCCTCGACGACCAGCGCGGTGATCAGGCGGGTGGTGACGAAGCCGGCCACGTCGCGGTTGACCACCACGACCTCCTTGCCGACGCCCTCGGCGAACGCCCGGGCGGTGGCCAGCGTCGCGTCGCTGGTCTTGTAGCCGCGCACCAGCTCGACCAGCTTCATCATCGGCACCGGCGAGAAGAAGTGGACGCCGACGACCGACTCGGGCCGCCCGGTGACGGCCGCGATCCGGGTGATCGGGATGGCGGAGGTGTTGGAGGCGAGCACCGCGCCGTCCTTGGCGAGCTTGTCCAGCTCGCGGAAGACGCCCTCCTTGACCTCCAGCTTCTCGAACACCGCCTCGACCACGATGTCGGCCTCGGCGACGGCGCCCAGGTCGGTGGTGGTGGTGATCCGGGCCAGCGCCGCCTCGGCGTCCTCGGCGGCCAGCCTGCCCTTGGCGACGAACTTGTCGTACGAGGCCCGGATGCCCGCGAGGCCGCGCTGCAGCGCTTCCTCCGTGACGTCCCGCAGCACCACCGGGTGGCCGGCCTGGGCCGAGACCTGGGCGATGCCCGCCCCCATCAGCCCGGCGCCGATCACGGCGATCTGCTGCTTGCTGGACACGTTGCTCATGGCTGGGTCTCCCGGTGCCGTCGCCGCCCTGCCGGGCGGGGCCTGAAGGCGGCTCCGGGCAGGGGTCACCCGCACGAGCCGCGTCGCTCCTGCGCGGGACTCTAGTGCCCGGGGGCCGTCCGCGGAGCCACCTGAGAGTGTGATCTGCGCCCGGGGCGCCGCCCTCAGCCCGCCGAGAGCCCCAGGTCCTGGGCGAGGATCGCCGCCTGCACCCGGCTGCGCAGCTCCAGCTTGGCGAGGATCCGGCTGACGTGGGTCTTGGTGGTCGCCTCGGCCATCGCCAGCCGGCCCGCGATCTCCCCGTTGGACAGCCCGGCGCCGATGCAGCCGAGCACCTCCCGCTCGCGCGGGGTGAGCGCCTCCACCGCGGCCCGGGCCTCCGGGCCGATCCGGCGCTCGGGGCGGGCGAAGGCGCCGATCAGCCGCCGGGTCACCGAGGGCGCCAGCATGCCGTCCCCGCGGGCGACCGTCCGGATCCCGTCGACCAGGGCCTCCGCCTCCAGGTCCTTCAGCAGGAAGCCGGCCGCCCCGGCCCGCAGCGCTCCGTAGACGTACTCGTCGAGGTCGAAGGTGGTCAGCACCAGTACCTGGGCGGCCCCGGCGGCGACCACCTCGCGGGTCGCCGAGACGCCGTCCAGCCGCGGCATCTGGACGTCCATGAGGACGACGTCGGGCCGCAGCTCAAGCGCCAGCCGCACCGCCTCCTCCCCGTTGGCGGCCTGCCCGACCACCTCAAGGTCCTCCTCGGCGCGCAGGATCATCACCAGCGCCGCCCGCACGGCCGCCTGGTCCTCCGCCACCAGCACCCGGATCGTCATGCCCGGCTCCCGCCCTTCTCCGTCACCAGGGCGCGCGGCAGCACCGCGCGCACACTCCAGCACTCCCCGCGCGGCCCGGCCTCGAAGCTGCCGCCCAGCAGCCCGACCCGCTCCCGCATGCCGACCAGCCCGGCCCGCGCCCCCGGCAGCGCCCGGCCGCCGTCCTGCCGGTACGCGCTGTCGACGCCGATCTCCACCGCCTCCGGCCGGTACGCGACCCGCACCCGCACCGGCCCCGGCGCCGCGTGCTTCAGCGCGTTGGTCAGCGACTCCTGCACGATCCGGTACGCGGCGAGGCCGACCGGTGCGGCCAGCTCGCCGCGCTCGCCCTCCTCGACGAGCTCGAACGCCAGCCCGACATCCGCCCCCGCGGCCCGGGCCTTGGCGAGCAGCGCGTCCACCGCGGCGAGGTCCGGCGCGGCGTACGACTCGTCGACCTCGCCCCCGCCGCTGTCGCGCAGCAGCCCGATCATCCGGCGCATTTCGGCCAAACCCTGGACGCTGTTCTCCCGGATCACGCCGAGCACCTCGACCAGCGGGTCGTCCTGCGGGCGCTGCTGACGGCGGGCCAGCGACTGGGCGCCGGTGGCGTGGATCGCGATGGCCGACAGGTGGTTGGCCACCACGTCGTGGAGTTCCCGGGCCATCCGGGAGCGCTCGGCGACCACCGCCTCGCGCCGGTCCATCTCGGAGAGCAGCGCGGTCTGCTCGGCCCGCAGCCGCTCGGCCTCGGCCTCGTCGCGGTGCCGGCGGACCACGTCGCCGGTCCACACCGGGGCGAGGAAGATCGTCCCCCCGATCGCCACCACCGACAGCGCGGCGCCGAACTTCCCGTAGACGAAGGTCAGCCCGGAGAGCACCACCACCGAGGCGATCCCGGTGAGGTTCAGGATCCGCGACATCCGCCGCGGGCCGTGCACCACCGCGGCGTACAGCAGGTCGGTGTACAGCAGGATCCCGGCGATCAGGGCGCCGCAGAAGATGTTGGCGACGAACGCCACCCCGCCCAGCGACGCCGTCCAGACCGGGTGGGTCCGGCGGATCAGCGACAGCCCCACGAAGGCCAGCAGCGGCAGCACCACCACCCACTGCGGGACCCCGGTGGCGTTGTCGTACACCTCGAAGGCGATCAGCAGCAGGCCGCCGACCAGCCCGACGAGGGCGATCGTGCGGTCCTCCTGGCGCGGGGTGAGCGGTTTCGGTCTGGGCACGGGCCCCATCCCATCATCCCGGGGCCGCCCCGCGGCACCGCCGCCGGGAACGATCCCGGGTACATCGAAAGATGCAGCGCCGTCTCGGCACCCGCGACGACGACCGGCGCCCGCGCGCACGGGAGGCTGGGAGCACCGCCGAACGCCGAGGAGCACCACCATGATCGTCACCCTGATCCTCGCCGCCGAGGTCGCCTTCTGGATCGTCCTCGCCGCGGGCCTGGCCACCCGCTACCTGCTGCGGTGGCGCACGGCCAGCACCGTGCTGCTGGTCGGCCTGCCGGTGATCGACCTCGCGCTGTTCCTGCTCACCCTGCTGGACCTGCGCGGCGGCGCCACCGCGAGCTGGACCCACGCCCTCGCCGCGAGCTACCTGGGCTTCTCGGTCGGCTACGGGCCGTCCGTCGTCCGCTGGGCCGACAGGCACTTCCTGCACCGCTTCGCCGACGGCCCCAAGCCGCTGCCCGCGCCGAAGTACGGCCGCGAGCGGACCCGCTACGAATGGCAGATCTGCCGCCGCACGGTCACCTCGGCCGGGATCACCATCGCGCTGATCACCGCGCTGAAGGTGTTCTCCGACGCCCCCGGCACCGAGGCCTTCACCCAGTGGTACTGGCGGCTCGGCCTCGCCGCGGTGATCAACACGATCGTCGCCGCCTGCTACTCGGTCTGGCCCAAGGAGGCGCCGGCCGGCGTCCTGGTCGTGGACGGCCGCCCGGTCGCCGCGCAGGAGACGCAGGACGCGTAGGCCCTGTCCGGGGCCGTCAGCGGTTCTCGCCGGGCACCCAGAGGACGTCGCCGCGCTCCTTGTTCGCCGTCCGGGCGAGGATGAACAGCAGGTCGGAGAGCCGGTTGAGGTACTTGGCGGTGAGCGGGTTGACCGAGTCGCCGTGCACCTCGATCGCCGCCCAGGTGGCCCGCTCGGCCCGCCGCACCACGGTGCACGCCAGGTGCAGGTACGCGGCGCCGGGCGTGCCGCCGGGCAGGATGAAGCTGCGCAGCTTCTCCAGGGCTTCCAGGTGGGTGTCGCAGTCCGCCTCCAGCCGGTCGATGTACGACTGGATCACCCGCAGCGGCGGGTACTTCGGGTCCTCGACCACCGGGGTCGCCAGGTCGGCGCCCACGTCGAAGAGATCGTTCTGCACCCGGGTCAGCACCGCGACCACGTCCTCGGGCAGCTCCCCCGCCGCGACGGCCACGCCGATCGCGGCGTTCGCCTCGTTGGTGTCGGCGTAGGCGACCAGCCGGGGGTCGGTCTTGCTGGTGCGGCTCATGTCGCCGAGCGCGGTGGTGCCGTCGTCGCCGGTGCGGGTGTAGATGCGCGTCAGATTGACCATGCGGCCAAGCCTAGCCGCGCGGTTAGGCGGCGTTAACCTCGCCGGCCGCTCCGCGGGCCGGCCTTCCCCACCCCGAGGGTCTCGCCGCTACGCGACGTTGACCTCCCCCAACCTCCGGCCGGGGGGACCCCCACCCCGAGGGTCTCGCCGCTACGCGACGTTGACCCTCTGCCCGGGCGGGGCGGCCTCCAGCCAGGCCAGGAAGCCGGTCAGCGCGTCCTCGCTCATCGCCAGCTCCAGCGGGGCGCCGTTGTGCAGGCAGCGCAGCACCACCGAGCCGGACAGCAGGGCCAGCTCCTCCTGGCCCTGCGGATAGCGGCGGCCGAGGACCTCGATCTCCCGGCGCGGCAGCACCTTGCGCGGCCGCGGCGCGTACGAGAAGACCCGGAACCACTCGATGGAGTCGCCGCTGTACCTGCCGATACCGAAAACCCACCCCTTGCCGTCGGTCTGGGGGACCGGGGCCGAGGTGGGTTGGCCGTTCTCGTCGAGGTCGGGCTGCGTGGAGGCGTCCGCGGGCATTTTGAGGCGGTAGCTGCAGTCGAACGTGCCGCCCACGCGCTGGATGACGCGCCGGCGTACCGCGAAGGCCACCAGGCCGATCACTCCCAGCGCCACGACCGCCGCACACACCACAAGGGCGAGGACCATGCTCACCTACCTCCTCGCTACCTGCGTTCCCCGTAGCGGTCGTATCAAGCGACCGCATCGACCTACCAACTGATACGACAGTCCCGGGGTCACGCTCAGGCGTCCCCGGGACCGTCGGTCGACCCCGCCGTTGCGGGGTCCGGCATGCTCAGGCGTGGGCCTTGAGGCCGCGCGCCGCGAAGAGGCGCACCTCGGCGCGCCGCTCGGCGTGCGCGTCCAGCTCGGCCTTCGCGTTCTCCAGCGCGCGCTCGGCACGGGCGACGTCGATCTCGTCCGCCAGCTCGGCGATCTCCGCGAGCAGAGACAGCTTGTTGTCGGCGAAGGAGATGAAGCCGCCGTGCACGGCAGCGATCACGGTGCCGCCGTCCACCGTGCGGATGGTGACCGGACCGGTCTCCAGCACGCTCAGCACCGGGGTGTGACCCGGCATGATGCCGGTGTCGCCGGAGGCCGTACGGGCGACGACGATGGTGGCCGCACCGGACCACACCTTGCGGTCGGCTGCGACCAGCTCGACGTGCAGCTCAGCCAACGTGGGCTCCTAGGCTCATGCAACGCCCGATTACTCGGGAGTTTCGGTAAGAATAACGGGCCCGCGCCCCCGGAATGAAACCGGCGGCACGGATTTGACCGGAATCACAGCCGATGCGACACGAGGGGTGGTCCCCAGGCTCGGGGGCCACCCCTCACGGTCACTCAGCTGCTACCGGCCGCGATTACTTCTTGGCCAGCTCGGCGGCGTTGCGCTCCAGGTCGTCGATGCCACCGCACATGAAGAAGGCCTGCTCCGGGACGGAGTCGTACTTGCCGTCCGCGATCGAGTTGAAGGCCTCGATGGTCTCCGACAGCGGCACGGTCGAACCGTCGACGCCGGTGAACTGCTTCGCCACGTAGGTGTTCTGCGAGAGGAAGCGCTCGATGCGGCGGGCACGGTGCACCGTGACCTTGTCCTCCTCGGACAGCTCGTCCATACCGAGGATGGCGATGATGTCCTGGAGGTCCTTGTACTTCTGCAGGATCCCCTTGATACGGACGGCCGTGTCGTAGTGGGTCTGCGCGATGTACCGCGGGTCGAGGATGCGGGACGTGGAGTCCAGCGGGTCGACGGCCGGGTAGATGCCCTTCTCCGAGATCGGGCGCGACAGAACGGTGGTCGCGTCCAGGTGGGCGAAGGTGGTGGCCGGCGCCGGGTCGGTCAGGTCGTCCGCGGGGACGTAGATCGCCTGCATCGAGGTGATCGAGTGACCGCGGGTCGAGGTGATGCGCTCCTGCAGGAGGCCCATCTCGTCGGCCAGGTTCGGCTGGTAGCCCACCGCGGAGGGCATACGGCCGAGCAGGGTCGACACCTCGGAACCGGCCTGGGTGAACCGGAAGATGTTGTCGATGAAGAGGAGCACGTCCTGCTTCTCGACGTCACGGAAGTACTCCGCCATGGTGAGCGCGGACAGGGCCACGCGCAGACGGGTGCCCGGCGGCTCGTCCATCTGGCCGAAGACCAGCGCGGTCTTGTCCAGAACGCCCGAGTCGACCATCTCGTGGATGAGGTCGTTGCCCTCACGGGTGCGCTCGCCGACACCGGCGAACACCGACACACCACCGAAGTTCTCGGCGACGCGGTAGATCATCTCCTGGATCAGAACGGTCTTGCCGACACCGGCACCACCGAACAGACCGATCTTGCCACCCTGGACGTACGGGGTGAGGAGGTCGATGACCTTGATGCCGGTCTCGAACATCTCCGTCTTCGACTCAAGCTCGGAGAAGTTCGGGGCCTTGCGGTGGATCGGCCAGCGGACCTCGACCTGGGAGTCGAACTCCGCCTTGTCGACGTTCAGCACCTCACCGAGGGCGTTGAACACCTTGCCCTTGGTGATCTGGCCGACGGGCACCGAGATGGCCGCGCCGGTGTCGGAGACCTGCGCGCCGCGGACCAGGCCGTCGGTCGGCTGCATCGAGATGCCGCGGACCAGGCCGTCGCCGAGGTGCTGGGCGACCTCAAGGGTCAGGGTCTTCTTGCCCGAGCCGTCGGGGTTGTCCACCTCGACGTGCAGGGCGTTGAACATGTTCGGAATCGCGTCGACGGGGAACTCCACGTCGACGACCGGGCCGATGACCCGCGCGACGCGGCCCGTCGCCGTGGTCGGCTCAACAGTGGTAGTCATACTCATTCGCTCCCGCGGCTCGCGTCAGCGAGCGCGTTGGCGCCACCGACGATCTCGCTGATTTCCTGGGTGATCTCGGCCTGACGGGCCGAGTTGGCAAGCCGCGTGAGCGACTTGATGAGCTCGCCGGCGTTGTCCGTCGCGCTCTTCATCGCGCGGCGGCGGGCGGCGTGCTCGGAGGCGGCCGACTGCAGCAGCGCGTTGTAGATCCGGCTCTCGACGTACCGCGGCAGCAGCGCGTCCAGGACACCCTCCGCCGACGGCTCGAAGTCGTACAGCGGGAAGATCTCCGCCTTCGCCGGCTTGTCGTCGCTGAGCTGGACGTCGTCCAGCTTCAGCGGCAGCAGCCGGGCGTCGACCGCGGTCTGGGTCAGCATGGACTCGAACTTCGTCGAGATGATGTGGAGCTCGTCCACACCGCCCGTCTCCGTCTCGGTCGTGAACGCCTCGATCAGCTCGGCGGCCACGGCCTTCGCGTCCCCGTAGGTCGGCTTGTCCGAGAAGCCGGTCCACGAGTTGCCCACCGCGAGGTCGCGGAAGGTGTAGTACGACAGGCCCTTGCGACCGACGATGTACGTCACCACGTCCTTGCCCTCGGCGCGCAGGCGCGCGGTGAGCGCGACCGACGCCTTGATGGCGTTGGACGAGTAGCCGCCCGCCAGGCCGCGGTCCGCCGTGATCAGCAGGACGGCGGCACGCGTGGCGCTCGGGTTCTCGGTGGTGAGCGGGTGCTTGGCGTTGGACCGGGTGGCCACCGCCGTCACCGCCCGGGTGAGCTCATCGGCGTACGGAGTGGAGGCGGCCACCGCGCGCTGCGCCTTGCCGATGCGCGCCGCGGAGATCATCTCCATCGCCTTGGTGATCTTCTTCGTCGCGGTGACAGAGCGGATCCGGCGCTTGTAGACCCGAAGCTGTGCTCCCATGGGTCGTTACGTCCTTTCCCTCGCTACCGGACTCAGGCCTGCTCGCCGAGGAGCTTGCCGTCGGCGGTGGTGAAGCCCTGCTTGAAGGCGCCGATCGCGCTGGTGAGCGCGTCGATCGTGCCGTCCTCCAGCTTGCCCGTCTCGACGATGCCGGCCAGCAGGTCCTTGTGCTGCAGGCGCAGGTTCTCCAGGAACTCGCGCTCGAAGCGGCGGATGTCGGCGACCGGGACGTCGTCCAGCTTGCCGGTGGTGCCGGCCCAGATGGAGACGACCTGCTCCTCGACCGGGAACGGCTGGTACTGGCCCTGCTTCAGCAGCTCGACCATGCGCGCACCGCGCTCCAGCTGGGCCTTGGAGGCCGCGTCCAGGTCGGAGCCGAAGCCGGCGAAGGCCTCCAGCTCGCGGTACTGGGCCAGGTCCAGGCGAAGGCGGCCGGCGACCGACTTCATGGCCTTGATCTGGGCGGAGCCACCGACGCGGGACACCGAGATACCGACGTTCACGGCCGGGCGGATGCCGGCGTTGAACAGGTCGGACTCCAGGAAGCACTGGCCGTCGGTGATGGAGATGACGTTGGTCGGGATGTACGCCGAGACGTCGTTGGCCTTGGTCTCGATGATCGGCAGACCGGTCATCGAGCCGGCGCCCAGCTCGTCGGAGAGCTTCGCGCAGCGCTCCAGCAGGCGGGAGTGCAGGTAGAAGACGTCACCCGGGTAGGCCTCGCGGCCCGGCGGGCGGCGCAGCAGCAGGGAGACGGAGCGGTAGGCCTCGGCCTGCTTCGACAGGTCGTCGAAGATGATCAGGACGTGCTTGCCGTCGTACATCCACTCCTGGCCGATGGCCGAGCCGGTGTACGGGGCGAGGTACTTGAAGCCGGCCGGGTCGGAGGCGGGAGCAGCCACGATGGTGGTGTACTCCAGCGCGCCGGCCTCCTCCAGGGCGCCGCGGACGGACGCGATGGTGGAGCCCTTCTGGCCCACGGCGACGTAGATGCAGCGGACCTGCTTCTTCGGGTCGCCCGAGCGCCAGTTGTCGCGCTGGTTGATGATCGTGTCGATCGCCACGGCGGTCTTGCCGGTCTGGCGGTCACCGATGATCAGCTGGCGCTGGCCGCGGCCGATCGGGGTCATCGCGTCGATGGCCTTGATGCCGGTCTGCATCGGCTCGTGGACCGACTTGCGGACCATGACGCCGGGGGCCTGCAGCTCCAGGGCGCGGCGACCGGTGGAGGCGATGTCGCCCAGACCGTCGATCGGGTTGCCCAGCGGGTCGACGACACGGCCGAGGTAGCCGTCACCGACCGGCACGGAGAGGACCTCGCCGGTGCGGCGCACCGTCTGGCCCTCCTCGATGCCGCCGAACTCACCGAGGATGACGACACCGATCTCGCGGGTGTCGAGGTTCAGCGCGAGGCCGAGCGTGCCGTCCTCGAACTTCAGCAGCTCGTTGGCCATGACCGAGGGCAGACCCTCGACCTTGGCAATACCGTCCATGGCCTCGGTGACCGTGCCGACCTCTTCAACAGAGGCGGCGTCCGGCTGGTACGACTGGACAAAGTCGGCCAGCGCGTCCCGGATCTCCTCCGGACGGATCGTAAGCTCCGCCATCAGGCTTCCCTGCTCTCCTAGTTTGCGATCCTCGGCCCGCCATTGAGGGCCGCAAGTATTCGACTCTCGGCCGGGTCTTTCGAACCGGCCGTACGATTTGCCGGCTCCGGTGGAGCCGGGTCCCGACCGAGGGTCGGATGTGCTGTGCTCAGCCTTCGAGCGACTGGCGAGCGCCTTCGAGGCGGCTCGACACGGTGCCGTCGATGATCTCGTCGCCGATCTGCACCCGGACGCCGCCGACGACCTCGGGGTCGACGTCGATGTTCAGGTGGACCTGGCGGCCGTACATCCGGCCCAGAGCACCCGACAGGCGCTCCTTCTGGCCGTCCGACAGCGGCACCGCGGTGCTGACCAGGGCCACCACGCGCCCGCGCCGCGCCGCGGCGAGCTTCGAGTAGGAATCGAGTCCCTGCTCAAGGCTACGGCCACGCGGGTTGGTGACGAGGGTGGCGACCAGGCGGACGGTGACCGGGTTGGCCCGGCCGCCGAGCAGCTTCGTCACCAGCGCCGCCTTGGCGGCGGTACCGGCCTTGGGCTCGGTCAGCGCGCCCCGCAGGTCGTGCGAACCGGCGGTGACCCGGCCGAAGCGGAACAGCTCGTCCTCGACGTCGTCCAGGGCACCGGCCTTGTCGGCGGCGATGACCTCGGCGTACGCGGCCAGCTCCTCGACGGCGTCGACCAGGTCGCGCGGGCCCGACCAGCGGGCGCGGACCAGGCCGGAGGCCAGGTCGACGGTCTCGCCGGAGACCTGGCCGGTCAGCAGCGTGGACACCAGCTGGGCCTTGTCCTGGCCGGACCGCGACGGGTCCGTCAGCACGCGGCGGAGCGACACCTCACGGTCCAGGAGGACCGTGACGGCGGTGAGCTCCTCGGCCAGCTTGGCCGCGTCCACCGAGGTGGAGTCGGTCAGGCTCTCCAGGTTCTGCCGCCCGGCCGCGAGGGCCTCCCGGCTGGCGCCGATCACTTGGCCGCGCCCTGGGCAGCGGCGGCCTTGGCCTCCAGCTCGTCCAGGAAGCGGTCGATCACGCCGCTCTGCCGGGCGGAGTCCTCCAGGGACTCACCCACGATGCGGGAAGCCAGCTGGGAGGCCAGCGAACCCACGTCCTGGCGCAGGGCGGCAGTCGCCTGCTTCTTGTCGGCCTCGATCTGGGCGTGGCCGGCGGCGACGATGGCCTCGCGCTGACGCTGGCCCTCCTCGCGCATCTCGGCGAGCTGGGCGGCACCCTGCTCGCGAGCCTGCTCGACGATCTTGGCGGCCTCGTGGCGCGCCTCGGCGAGCTCGGCGCGGTACTGCTCAAGCAGGGCCTGAGCCTCGGCCTGCGCGGCCTCGGCCCGCTCCATGCCGCCCTCGATGGCGTCCCGGCGGTCCGCCAGCACCTTCTCGATGCTGGGCAGGAGCTTCTTGCCGAGGATGCCGAAGACGATGAAGAAGCAGATCAGGCCGATGATGACCTCGGGCCACGCGGGGAGCAGGGGGTTCATGATCTCCCCCTCCTCCTGCGCGATCTGAGCCGCGATGTTCATATCTGGACCTTCCTCGAAAGATCTACGGCGGGGATTACTTGGGGCCCTGGCCGAAGACGAACGGCATGACGATGCCGATGAGGGCGAGGGCCTCGGTCAGCGCGAAGCCGATGAACATGTTGGAGCGGATCAGACCGGCGGCCTCGGGCTGGCGGGCCATGGCCTGGACGCCGTTACCGAAGATGAGACCGACGCCGATGCCGGGGCCGATCGCGGCGAGGCCGTAGCCGATGGAAGCGACGGAACCGTAGACGCCGACCTCAGCGAGCATGCTCATTGCAATGTGTCCTTTGCGGGGATGGTGTACCGGTGGTGATTGGCCACCGGGCGTTCCGGGGGTGGTTCAGGAGGGCCGTGGGCCCCTGGCTCAGTGCGCCTCTTCCAGGGCACCGGCGATGTAGCTGCTGGCCAGCATCACGAAGATGTAGGCCTGCAGGAACTGGACCAGCAGCTCGAAGGCGGTCAGACCGACGGCCACCACGAAGGAGGCGGTGCCGTACAGCGCGCCCAGGGTCGGGCTGAGCAGGTACCAGGAGGCGATGGAGAACATCACGATCAGCAGGTGGCCGGCGAACATGTTCGCGAAGGCTCGGACCGCGAGCGTGAAGGGGCGCACGAAGATGTTCGAGAAGAACTCGATCGGCACCAGGATGAACATGACCCAACCGGGAATGCCCGAGGGCCAGCAGAGGTTCTTCAGACCGCCGACGAAGCCGTGCTTCTTGAAGGTCAGACCCATGTAGGTGACCCAGACGACCAGCGCGAGGCCCGCCGGGAACGCGATCGCCGCCGTCACCGGGAACTGGGCGAACGGGATGATCGACATGATGTTCATCAGCCAGACGAAGAAGAACATCGAGACCAGCATCGGGACGTACTTCTCGCCCTTCTTGCCGATCGTCTCCAGCACGATGGAGCGCTTGACGAAGTCGTAGCCGATCTCACCGACCAGCTGCAGCTTGCCGGGGACCAGGCGCGGCTTGGCGAAGGCGGCCCAGAAGAAGCCGACCACCAGCATCGAGACGATGATCGACAGCAGCATCGGCTTGTTGAACTCGACGCTGCCGATCGTGAAGATCGGCTCGAACTGGAACTCGTTCAGGCCCGGGGCCGGGAAGCCGCAGCCAGCGTCCCCGAAGTGGCAACTGCCTGAGGCGAGGGACGTGAGTTCAGCACTCACCACGGACTCCTTCGTCGTGACGCATGGTTACGGCAACCTCGGTGTGTCGGCGTGGCCTGCGACCACGGAGCGGCACTGGAACTTGATGGGTTTCTCGCCGACCCCGCACGGCCGTGCGGTGCACCGCCGAGGGATCATCGAAGACTTCGCGGACCCGGGGGGCGATCCGTCCGTCGTCCGGACAGACCAGGCCTCTTCCCGTATTCCGCTGTTGCGACGGACGATAGCAGCCCGTCAGTGCGGCATAAACACCGCCCCCCTCGTTGGGAGGACAGTGGGGGGTGGTCACTGTTGACGTCCCGAGTCGGAAGGCTTGTCGCCCTTGTTTTCGGAGGCGTCGGGGTCGACGTAGAACATCTTGGCCTTCAGCGCACCGCGCACCTGGAAGCCGGTCCAGATCAGAGCGCAGCCGAGCAGCGTGAAGGCGAACGCCTGGCGGTTGAAGAGTTCCGTGTCCTTGAACACCGCGAGAACGATGCCCACCAGCAGGATCTGCGTCGTGTACACCAGGAGCGCCGCGGCCATCAGGATGTGCGGGTTGTTCCTGGTCAGCCGGTCGAGCGCGACCTGGCCGAAGGTGAAGAACGCCATCACCAGCAGCATGCCGAACAGCGAGCCGAGCAGCCCCTTGGTCCCTGCGACGGCGAAGGACACCGCCATGGCGATGAATCCGGCGACCGCAGTGGGAATCGCGGCGCCTCGGAGGATCCGGGCGTCGTTGGACGGCATGTCGGCAGCTCCGGCGGCATGTCGATGTGGCGGGGGACGGGCACAGACGGCGGTGGGTGGCACCGGACCGAGAGGCTCACCGGAGGCCGCTCAGCGGCGGGCCTGCGGGGGAGACCGACCGGGGACGGAAGTCCTCCACCTGTCAGGTCTTTCGGCGTGTTCTCGGTACTCGTGAACGGTATCACAAACTATTTGATGAGAGCTTTACCATGGACGTGTGGCACCTGTCACACCGATGGTCCAATCGTGCCACCAAGCGGGTGAAGGGGCTTGACGGCGCATCAGGTACCCGTTCCGGGTGTCCGCCCTCAGTGCCGGCCGGTCCCCCGGCCCCGGCCGCCGACCGCGGAGGAGCCGTCGCCCAGCCGGCCCAGCAGCTCCTTGTCCTTGGCCGACAGCTCCGCCATCGGCTCGTTCCGGGCGGCCTTCGCGCTCCCGGCGGCCTCGGTCGGCACCGCGTCCTGCACGTCCTGCGCAGCGTGCGCCTCCTGCGGCTCCGGTGCGCTCTTCGCGGCGGCCTTCGCGGCGGCGCGCTGCGCGGCGGCGGCGCGCACGGCCCGGCGGCGGTAGCGCGGCGGGACGAAGGCCTGCACCGCGTGCGGGGCCCGCGGGCGGAACCGCGGGGTGAGCAGCACCACCAGGCCGACCAGGCAGAGCCCGACCAGGGTGAGGATGACCGTGCGGCCGGTGTCGGTGACCGAGAACGCGACGGTGCCGAACGCGATCAGCGCGGCCCAGAAGTACATGATCAGTACGGCGCGGCTGTGCGAGTGCCCGACCTGGAGCAGCCGGTGGTGCAGGTGGCGCTTGTCGGCGGCGAACGGCGACTGGCCGGCCCAGGTGCGGCGCACCACGGCGAGCAGCAGGTCGGCCAGCGGCAGCGCGATGACGGTCAGCGGCAGCAGCAGCGGGATGTAGATCGGCACCAGGGCGTGCACGGTGGCGGTCTGCGAACCGGTCTCGTTCTGCAGCAGGTCCGGGTCGACCCGGCCGGTGATGGAGATCGCGGCGACCGCCAGCATCAGGCCGAGCATCATCGAGCCCGAGTCGCCCATGAAGATCCGCGCGGGGTGCATGTTGTGCGCGAGGAAGCCCAGGCACATGCCGATCAGCAGCACGCTGAACAGCACCGCGGGGGCGGCGTCGGTGATCGTGTAGCCGTACCAGAGCCGGTAGGAGTACAGGAAGAAGGCCGCCGCGGCGATGCAGACCATGCCGCCGGCCAGGCCGTCGAGGCCGTCGATGAAGTTCACCGCGTTGACCATCACGACGACCAGCGTCACCGAGATGACCATGCCCTGGGTCGGGCTGACCGCGAGCGTGCCGAAGTCGGCGCCGGGCACCGGGAGGGTGATCACCGTGACGCCCTGCCACACCATCACGCCGGCCGCGATCATCTGGCCGCCGAGCTTCACCAGGGCGTCCACGCCCCACTTGTCGTCCAGCACGCCCAGCACGAACATGATCCCGGCGCCGGAGAGCAGCGCCCGGATGTCGGTGCCCTGGGCGAAGACCTTGCTGAGGTTGTCCAGCTGGGAGGCGACCAGGATGCCGGCGCAGAGGCCGCCGAACATGGCGATGCCGCCGAGCCGCGGCGTGGGCTCGCGGTGCACGTCGCGGGCGCGCACGGGCGGCATTGCGCCGGCCGCGATGGCGAACTTCCGCACGGGCCCGGTCAGCAGATAGGTGACGGCCGCGGTGCAGAACAGCACGAGCAGGTACTCACGCACCACTGGCCTCCAGCGTCACAGTCCGGCGGGTGCGTACGACAGGTACGTCCGCGTGCTTCCGGGGTTCGAGGTGCGTGGCCACGGCACACACCTTATTGAGTCGGACGCCGGGGGTGTGCATCGCGGTTCGCCCTACCGGGTAGGAACCGGGGATGCCCACCGCTACCGGCGGCCCGCGAAGGCCCGGGCCAGCTCCCGGACCCGGGCGCCGGTCGCGGCGTCGGTCCGGGCGTCGGCACCGCCGGTGAGCAGGCGTGCGATCAGTGCGGCGATCTCCGCGAGCTCGTTCTCGCCCATGCCCTGGGTGGTCACGGTACCCGTCCCGAGCCGGATCCCGGAGGTCTCCGACGGCGGAGCGGTGTCGTACGGCAGTGCGCACTTGCCGAGCATCAGTCCGGCGGCGGCGCAGCGGCGCTCGGCCTCGGCGCCGCTGAGGCCCAGCGGGGAGACGTCGGCGGTGACCAGGTGGGTGTCGGTGCCGCCGGTCATGGGGAGCATCCCGGCCGCCGCGAGCCCGGCCGCCAGCACCCGCGCCCCGGCCACCGTGCGGTGCGCGTAGGCCCGGTACTCGGGGGTGGCGGCCTCGGCCAGCGCGACGGCCTTGCCGGCGACCTCGTGCATCGCGGCGCCGCCCTGGCTGAACGGGAACACCGCGCGGTCGATCCGCTCGGCCAGTTCCGCGGTGCACAGCAGCAGCCCGCCGCGCGGGCCGCGCAGCAGCTTGTGGGTGGCGGCCACCGTGACGTCGGCGTACGGCACCGGGGAGGGCGCCACGCCGGCCGCGACCAGTCCGGTGGTCTGCGCGGCGGAGGCGATCAGGTAGGCGTCGACCTCGTCGGCGATCTCCCGGAAGGCCGCCCAGTCGAGGTGGCGCGGGTAGGAGATGCCGCCGGCGATGATCGCCTTCGGACGGTAGCGGCGGGCCAGTTCGCGGACCTGGTCGAGGTCCACCAGGCCGTCCGCCTCGCGCACGCCGTAGCCGACGAAGTCGAACCAGCGGCCGGAGAAGTTGGCCCGCGAGCCGCAGGAGAGGTGTCCGCCGTGCTGGAGGGACATCGACAGCACCACGTCACCGGGGCGCAGCAGCGCCGCGTACGCCGCGAGCATCGCCGAAGTGCCGGAGCGGGGCTGGACGTTGGCGTGCGGGGCGGCGAACAGGGCGCGGGCCCGGTCGATCGCCAGCAGCTCCGCGGCATCGGCCAGCGCGCAGCCGGTGTGGTGCCGGCGGCCGGGGTAGCCCTCGGCGTACTTGTCGACCAGCGGGCCGCCGAGCGCCGCCAGGACGGCCGGGCTGGTGCGGTTCTCCCCGGCCAGCAGCTGGATCGTTTCGGACCGCCGTTCGGCCTCGGCGGACAGCAGGTCCGCGAGCTGGGGGTCGGCGCGGTGCAGCGCGTCCCCGGGCTGCCAGGAGGCCGTCGCGGGGGTGGAGCCGGTCGGGGTGTCGAGGACGGTCATGGCGGGCTCCCGGGCGGCGTCGGCTGTGGGGGCACCTCCGGCCGAAGGCTGGGGGGTTTCCAGCGTAGGACCGGGCGGCGCGACCGTCCTGCCGACGCGTGGCCGGTCCACCCGGGCGGCCCCGTCAGCGGCTCGCCGGCACTCCGGTGAGGGCGGTCACCACCGGGTCCACGGCGTGGAATATCTCCTCGCCGCAGTTGCGGAACATGCCGATCGGTGCGCCGTACGGGTCGTCGACCTCGTCCGACTCGGGGGTGGCCGCGAGCAGCCAGCCACGCAGCGCGGCGGCGGCCCGGACCAGGGCGCGGGCCCGCTCGGTGACGTCGGCGCCGCGCCGCGGGTCGGGCAGGGTGCCCGGGTCTATCGTGCGCACCAGCCGGGTGAACTCCTTCAGCGTGAAGGTGCGCAGCCCGGCCTCGTGGCCCATCGAGATGACCTGGGCGCGGTGGTCCAGGGTGGCGGTGAGCACCAGGTCGGCCTCGACCACGTGCTCGTCGAGCAGTTCGCGGCCGGTGAAGCCGCCGCTGTCGGCGCCGTACTCGTCCAGCACGGTGGCGGCGTGGTCCTCCATGGGTGCGCCCTCGTGGCCCCAGGTGCCGGCGCTCTCCACCAGGATGCGGCCGGCCACCCGGGGGCTCAGCCGGGTGTCCAGCTCACGCCGGGTGAGCCGCTCGGCGATCGGCGAGCGGCAGATGTTGCCCGTGCAGACGAAGAGGATCCGGAAGTGGTCCAGGGGCCTCGGGCCCACGCTCAGGTACGGCGACATGCCGGGCCCGGCATGGAGGGAGGCGGCCGTCAACTGCCGGCCTCCAGGTCGGGGACGACCTCCCTCAGCTGCTCGACGCTGATCGCGCCGGCCCGCAGCAGGACCGGGACCTTGCCGGTGACGTCGACGATCGAGGAGGCGGTGGCGTGGTCGGCCCGGCCGCCGTCCAGGTAGACCGAGATTGCGTCGCCGAGCTGCTGCTGGGCCTCGTCGCAGGTGGCCGGGGAGGGGCCGCCGGTGCGGTTGGCGCTGGAGACGGCGAGCGGGCCGGTGGCGTTCAGCAGCTCGATGGCGACCGGGTGCAGCGGCATCCGGACGGCGACGGTGCCGCGGGTGTCGCCGAGGTCCCAGCGCAGCGAGGGCTGGTGGCGGGCGACCAGGGTGAGGCCGCCGGGCCAGAAGGCGTCGACGAGCTCCCAGGCCTGCTCGGAGAAGTCGGTGACCAGGCCGTGCAGGGTGGTGGGCGAGCCGACCAGCACCGGCGAGGGCATGTTGCGGCCCCGGCCCTTGGCGGCCAGCAGGGCGCCGACGGCGTCCGGCGAGAAGGCGTCCGCGCCGACCCCGTACAGGGTGTCGGTGGGCAGCACGACGAGCTCGCCCCGGCGGATGGCGGAGGCGGCCTCCCGCAGACCGGTGGCGCGGTCCCCTGCATCGGCACAGTCGTAGCGGCGGCTCATCGGTGCGGTCCCCTTCCGGAACGGGTCATCTCGTCGTCGCGGGCGTTCACAGCGACGCCCTGCGGGCGGTGGTGCGGCGCCGGCCGTTCACAGCGAGGCCCGGCGGGCCGTGGTGAACCGCGGACGGTTGTTGAGGTCGCGGTGGTCGGCGGCGTCGGTCCAGCCGCCCTCCTCGTTGAAGATCCACGGGACCTGGCCGCCCTGGGTGTCCGCGTGCTCGATCACCACGGCGCCGCCCGGGCGCAGCAGGCGGGCGGCGACCCGCTCGATGCCGCGGATGGTGTCGAGGCCGTCCTCGCCGGAGAACAGCGACATCTGCGGGTCGTGGTCGCGGGCCTCCGGGGCGACGTACTCCCACTCGGTGAGCGGGATGTACGGCGGGTTGGAGATGACCAGGTCGAAGCGGCCGTCCCAGGAGCGGTCGGCCTCGAAGGCGCGGGTGGCGTCGCCGGCGTGCAGGGTGACCCGGGCCCGGTCGCTGCTGGCGGCGATGTTGCGGCGGGTGTACTGCATCGCGCCCTCGTCGAGTTCGAAGGCGTGCACGGTGGAGCGCGGCAGCTCCTGGGCGAGGGCGAGCGCGATGGCGCCGGAGCCGGTGCACAAGTCGACCACCAGCGGCTCGGCCACGTCCATGTCGCGGACGGCGTTTATGGCCCACTCGACGACCGTCTCGGTCTCCGGGCGGGGCACGAAGACGCCGGGGCCGACCTCCAGCTCCAGGTAGCGGAAGAACGCCCGCCCGGTGATGTGCTGCAGCGGTTCGCGGGCCTCGCGGCGCGAGACGGCCTCCCAGTAGCGGGCGTCGAAGTCGGCGTCCGGCACGGTGTGCAGCTGGCTGCGCTTGACGCCGTGGACGTGCGCGGCGAGCTCCTCCGCGTCGAAGCGCGGCGACGGCACGCCGGCCGCGGCCAACCGCTGGGTGGCCTGGGCCACCTCGGCGAGCAGCAGGTTCATCCGTCCGACCTCTTGTTTCCGCGCTCCGGCCGTTCGCCCGGGGCCGTCGCGCTCGGCTCAGTTCTTCAGGGCCCGGCACTCCGCGGCCGGCCCGCCGGGTCTCAGCTCTGCTGGGCCGCGGCGAGCTTGGCGGCGGCGTCGGCGTCGACGCAGGACTGGATCACCGGGGTGAGCTCGCCGTCCAGGACCTGGTCCAGGTTGTACGCCTTGAAGCCCGTGCGGTGGTCCGAGATCCGGTTCTCGGGGTAGTTGTAGGTGCGGATCCGCTCGGAGCGGTCCACGGTGCGGACCTGGCTGCGGCGGGCGTCGGACGCCTCCCGCTCGGCCTCCTCCTGCGCGGCGGCCAGCAGGCGCGAACGCAGGATGCGCATCGCCTGCTCCTTGTTCTGCAGCTGGCTCTTCTCGTTCTGGCAGGACGCCACGATACCGGTCGGCAGGTGGGTGATCCGGACCGCGGAGTCGGTGGTGTTGACCGACTGGCCGCCCGGCCCGGAGGAGCGGTAGACGTCGATCCGCAGGTCGTTGGCGACGATCTCGACCTCGACCTCCTCCGCCTCGGGGGTGACCAGCACGCCGGCCGCGGAGGTGTGGATGCGGCCCTGCGACTCGGTGGCGGGGACGCGCTGCACGCGGTGCACGCCGCCCTCGTACTTGAGGCGGGCCCAGACGCCCTGGCCGGGCTCGGTGCTGCCGCGGGTCTTCACGGCCACCGAGACGTCCTTGTAGCCGCCGAGGTCGGACTCGTTGGAGTCGATGATCTCGGTCTTCCAGCCGACCCGCTCCGCGTAGCGCAGGTACATCCGGAGCAGGTCGCCGGCGAAGAGCGCGGACTCCTCGCCGCCCTCACCCGCCTTGATCTCCAGGATGACGTCCTTGTCGTCGCTCGGGTCGCGCGGGACCAGCAGCAGCCGCAGCTCCTCGGTCAGCTCCTCGCGGCGGGCCTCGGAGTCCTTCACCTCGGCGATGAAGTCCGGGTCCTCGGCGGCGAGTTCGCGCGCGGCCTCGATGTCGTCGCCGGCCTGCCGCCAGGCCCGGTACACCCGGGTGATCGGGGTCAGCTCGGCGTAGCGCTTGGCCAGCTTGCGGGCGTTGGCCTGGTCCGCGTGGACGGACGGGTCGGCCAGCCTCGTTTCGAGGTCGGCGTGCTCGACGAGGAGCTCTTCGACTGCCTCGAACATGGCGTGGGCCTTCTTCCCGTGAGATCAGGTGGTTTGCGAGTGCGGAGGGACGCGAACGGCGCCGGCCCCAGCGCCCCCGAAACGTGCACGGGGACGCCGGAGACCGGCGCCGAGGGAGCGCTAGGCCTTCGCGCTGTGCTGCTTGCCGAAGCGGGCCTCGAAGCGGGCCACGCGGCCACCGGTGTCGAGGATCTTCTGCTTGCCGGTGTAGAACGGGTGGCACTGCGAGCAGACCTCGGCGCGGATCTCGCCACTGGTCTCGGTCGAGCGGGTCACGAACTCGGCGCCGCAGGTGCAGGTCACACGGGTGACCACGTACTCGGGGTGAGCGTTGGGCTTCAAGGGGTTCTCCTAGTGATCGGGAGGGCACCGGGTCGGCGACGGGGATGCCGCACGTGAACCGGGACCGACGTACCAGTCTGCCAGGACCGGCCGCTTCTTCCCAAACCGGGTGGCGTCCCGGGATATTCCGGGCACGTCCGAGCGGCTACCGACGCCAGGGCAGCAGGGCCGCGGAGGGGCTCGGCGAGGGGCCCGGGGTGTCGGCGAGGTCCCCGGCCGGGGTGGCCGCGGCGGCACTCGGGGAGGTCTTGCGGGCGGTACCCGTACCGGCCTTCGGGGAGGTCGTGGGGGTGCCCTGCGCGGGGTTCGGCGGCTGGGTGGCCAGGACCTCCCCCGGCACCGGCCGGTCGGCCTTGAGGGCCGACCAGAGCTGCCCGGCGCGGGGCTGCTGCTCGACCACCCGGTTGGGGTCGCCGGGCGCGGTCACCACCGGCAGGGTGACCATGGTCAGCTGGTCCGGCCCGATCCGCTTGAGCTCCTGGGCCAGGCCCACCAGGGCGCCCACCGAGGCGAGGTCGGAGTCGGTGGTGATGCTGCGGGTGAGGGTGTCGCCGAGCGACCAGAGCTTGACCGGGTTGGCCAGCGTGCCGACCCCGCCGACCTGCTGCAGCAGGGACTTCACCATCTGCTGCTGGAGCTCGATCCGGCCGAGGTCGCTGCCGTCGCCGACGCCGTGCCGGGTGCGGACGAAGGCCAGGGCCCGCTCGCCGTCCAGGCGGTGGGTGCCGGCCGGGAGGTCCAGGCCGCTGGCCCGGTCGCGGATCGGCACCGTGGTGGTGACGGTGGCGCCGCCTATCGCGTCCACGACCCGGGCGAAGCCCTTGAAGTCGATCTCCACGTAGTGGTCCATCCGGAGCCCGGTCAGCTGCTCGGCGGTCTTCACCGCGCACGCCGCGCCGCCGCTCTCGTACGCGCTGTTGAACATCGCGCGCTTGGCCGCGGGGACGGCCCTGCCCTGGGCGTCGGTGCACTGCGGGCGGGCCACCAGGGTGTCCCGGGGTATCGAGACCACGTCGGCCCGCGAGTGGTCCTGGCTGACGTGCACCACCATGGCGGTGTCCGAGCGGGCGGTGTCGCCGGTGGCGCCGCCGGCCAGCTCGGCGTTGCCGCCGGCCCGCGAGTCGGAGCCGAGCAGCAGCAGGTTGAACGAGCCGTCGGTGGCCGCCGGGGGGCGGGCGGTGCCCAGCTGGGCGTCCAGGTCGACGCTCCTGAGGTTCCCGTTGAACCGGAAGTACGCGTAGCCGGCCGCACCCGCGCCGAGGACGACCAGCGCGGCGAACGCGCAGGCCGCCGCGCGCAGGACCTTGCGGCGGCGACTGAGGACCCTCTTGTGGTCGGCCATACGGACCAGCATAAATCGGACAACAGGCTTGAAAGACCTCGAAATATCGCAACTCGGGAACGGTGCGCCGCCCCTGCACCGGCCCCGCCCAGCCGGTTCACCCGAACGGCCCTGGGGACGCCGGCCCCTCCCCCGGGCCCCGGAAACGGGGGAGCCCCGGACCGCTCGTGCGGTCCGGGGCCCTCCCGTCGTCTGCCGACCCTGCGTCAGTCGCCCGACCCGGGGGTCGTCTTGGCGATCTGCATCAGGAACTCGGCGTTGCTCTTGGTCTGCTTCATCTTGTCCAGCAGCAGCTCGATCGCCTGCTGCGAGTCCAGCGCGTGCAGCACCCGGCGGAGCTTCCAGACGATGGCCAACTCCTCGTTGCCCAGCAGGATCTCCTCCTTGCGGGTGCTGGAGGCGTCGACGTCGACGGCCGGGAAGATGCGCTTGTCCGAGAGCTTCCGGTCGAGCTTGAGCTCCATGTTGCCGGTGCCCTTGAACTCCTCGAAGATGACCTCGTCCATCCGCGAGCCGGTCTCGACCAGCGCGGTGGCCAGGATCGTCAGCGAGCCGCCGTTCTCGATGTTGCGCGCCGCACCGAAGAACTTCTTCGGCGGGTACAGCGCGGTCGAGTCGACACCACCGGACAGGATGCGGCCGGAGGCCGGCGCCGCCAGGTTGTAGGCGCGGCCGAGGCGGGTGATCGAGTCCAGCAGGATCACCACGTCGTGGCCCAGCTCCACCAGGCGCTTGGCGCGCTCGATGGCCAGCTCCGCGACGGTGGTGTGGTCCTCCGCCGGGCGGTCGAAGGTCGAGGAGATGACCTCGCCCTTCACCGACCGCTGCATGTCGGTGACCTCCTCCGGACGCTCGTCGACCAGGACGACCATCAGGTGGCACTCGGGGTTGTTGTGGGTGATCGCGTTGGCGACCGCCTGCAGCACCATCGTCTTGCCGGTCTTCGGCGGCGCGACGATCAGACCGCGCTGGCCCTTGCCGATCGGCGACACCAGGTCGATGATCCGGGTCGTCAGCACGCCCGGGTCGGTCTCCAGGCGCAGCCGCTCCTGCGGGTACAGCGGGGTCAGCTTGTTGAACTCGGGACGGCCGCGGCCGCTCTCCGGGTCCATGCCGTTGACGGAGTCCAGGCGCACCATGGCGTTGAACTTCTCGCGGCGCTCGCCGTCGCGCGGCTGGCGCACCGCACCGGTGATCGCGTCGCCCTTGCGCAGGCCGTTCTTGCGGACCTGGGCGAGCGAGACGTAGACATCGTTCTGGCCCGGCAGGTAGCCGGAGGTGCGCACGAACGCGTAGTTGTCGAGGATGTCGAGGATGCCCGCGACCGGGATCAGGACGTCGTCCTCGCCGACCTGCGGCTCGGCCACGCCGGCCTCGAAGCCCTCGCGGCGGCCACGGCCCCGGCGGTCGCGGTAGCGGCCCCGGCGGCCGCGGCGGCCGTCGCCGAACTCGTCGTCCTCGTAGCCGCCCTGCTGGGCCTGCGGCTGGCCGGCCGGCTGCTGCTGGCCGCCCTGGCGGCTCTGCTGGCCCTCGCCCTGCGGCTGGCCGCCCTGCTGGGGCTGGCGGTCGGTGCGCTCGCGGCGGTTGCGGCGGTCGCGGCGCGACTCGCGCGAGTCGCCGTCCTGGCCGGCCTGGGCCTCGCCGGCCTCCTGGCGGCCGTCGCGCTCGGTGCCGCCCTCGCGGCGGTCCCGGCGGTCGCGGCGGTCGCGGCGGGTCTCGGTGCGCTCCTCGCGGCCCTCGAAGGCGCGGGTCTCGGCCGGGCGGGCCTCGGCCTGCTTGGCCTCGGTGGCGACCGCGGCGGGCGCCTCGGCGGCCTCGGCGACCGGGGCACCGGCGGCGGAGGTGGCGCGGCGGCGGGTGCGCTCGGCACGGGCCGGGGCGGCCTCGGGCGCGGCCTGGACCGGGATCTCGATCTGGGCCTGGGCCTCGGCGGCGGGCGCCTCGGCCTTCTCGGCGCGGGTGCGGCGGGCGGGCTTCTCGGCCGCCGGCTCGGCCTCGGCCGGGGCGGCCTTGGCGGCGGCGCGCTTGGTGGCGGCGGGCGCGGGGGCCGCGGCGCCGGCGAGCAGCGGGTCGCCGCCGCTCTTCTCCTTGATGGCCTCGATCAGCTGGCTCTTGCGCAGACGCCCCGTACCGCTGATACCCAGCGTCGAGGCGAGCTTCTGCAGCTCGGCCAGGACGAGGCCGTCCAGGCCCGCGGCGGCGGTACGACGGCGCCGGGCAGGGGCCGCAGGGGCGGCGGCTGCGTCCGACGCCTCGGCGTCCGGGCGCGCGCCCATCAGATCGGTGGTGTCGCTCACTAAGGGTCCTTCCCTGGAGCGGACGTCGGCCTGTCTGGCTCGGCGACCGGTTGTGCTGTCCTGACCAACGCTCGACTGCGTCGGTCCGAGGCGGTGATCCCCCGAATGGCGTATCCAGTCGGGAGAGAGCTGCGAGGTGGTGCTTGAAGCACGGTGGTGCTGAGTGGCGCGGTGGGACGGTCGCGTGCCGCCCCTCCCCCGGCCTGTGGCCGGGCGCTACCCCCGCGCTGCCTGCGAATCCCGGGCCCCCGTCGCGTGACGGTGGCCCGCGCTCCGCCCGTCCTGGCCTCTAGGTGGGAGGCCGCGGGTGGGAGTCAGGTGCCGTCACGGCTTCGGGATGCGGCCGCAATTCGCGCAGGCAGGCTGCGTACGCGCTGCGGTGGGCTCCCGGAGAATCGTCGCCCCGTGCATCGCCGGGACTCCGCGGAAGCGGAGTGCTGGGATCGGGACGCGGCGCACCTAGCCCCGGAGGGCACCTGGTGCAGCATTGAGGTTAACACTACCGACCCCCTCACACATTCCCCAGCCTTGCGCTTGCCAATCGTGTCCGGAGGAACCGGCTCCGGCGGGGCGGATCCCGGCTCCCCGGACGGGGTGCCCGACGCTGCTCAGGCGTCGAGCGGGAGCACCGAGGCACCGGTGCGGTCGAGCTCCAGCCGGTGCGCGGAGAACTCCGGGCCGGCGAAGGCGGTGAGCTTCTCCGCACCGGCCTCGTCGGTGAGCGCCAGCACGGTGGGACCGGCACCGGAGATGACCGCCGCGACCCCCTCGGCCCGCAGCCCGGCCACCAGCGCGGCGCTGTCCGGCATCGCGGAGGCGCGGTAGTCCTGGTGCAGGCGGTCCTCGGTGGCCGTGAGCAGCAGTTCGGGGCGCCGGGTCAGGGCCTCGACCAGCAGCGCGGCGCGGCCGGCGTTGGCGGCGGCGTCGGCCAGCGGGACGGTCTTCGGCAGCAGGCCGCGGGCGGTCTCGGTGAGCACCTCGGTCGCCGGGACGAACACCACCGGCACCACCCGGTCGGAGGGCTCCAGGGTGACGGCCCGGGCGCGGTCCTCGTCGGTCCAGGCCACCGTGAAGTTGCCGCGCAGACAGGCGGCGACGTTGTCGGGGTGGCCCTCCAACTCGGAGGCGAGGGCGAGCAGGGCGTCGTCGTCCAGCGCGGACGGGCCGCCGATGGTGACGGCGCGGGCGGCGACGATGCCGGCGCAGATCGCGGCGGAGGAGGAGCCGAGGCCCCGGCCGTGCGGTATGCGGTTGGCGCAGACGACCTCCAGGCCGCGCGGCTGGCCGCCGAGCCGGTCGAAGGCGGCGCGCATCGAGCGGACCAGCAGGTGGCGCTCGTCGCGCGGCAGGGTGTCCGCACCCTGGCCCGCGATGTCGACGGAGAGCCCGGAGTCGGCGACCCGGACGACCACGTCGTCGTACAGACCCAGCGCGAGTCCGAAGGCGTCGAAGCCGGGGCCGAGGTTGGCGCTGGTCGCGGGGACCCGGACCCGGACGGCGGCGGCACGGAACGCAGGACCGGCCATGCGGTGGACTCTCCTGGGGAAATCGGGCGGCGCGGAGCGCGTCGGTGCGAGGGTGGGGGGCGGGCCGCGGGCCCCGATCCGGGGCGGGCGGTCACAGTCGACGGCGCGGCCCGAGTGACGGGCCGGGCCCGGGGCATGTGCCACACGGCCGGACCCAGACTATCGAAGACAGGTTCCACAGTGGTACACCCCGTGGGCCCTCGATCTGGTGTGTTGCCGCTTCTGGCCGGAATTCGCGCCGGATGCGCTCCGGAATGGCGCCGGAATGGGCAGCGGAATTGACACAAAAGTGTTCAGTCGAAGACGGCGGCGGGCCGACCCCCGAAAGGGTCGGCCCACCCGTGGCCGGAATTCGACAGCGGTCGGGATTTTGACCGCGTTCAGTCGTCCGCGGTCCGGAACCGCGCGGGTTCCGGACACCGCGTACGGCCCGGACCCGCCGCGACGGGCCGGGTCAGTCCAGCAGGCCGAGGCGCCGCGCGGCGGCCTCCGCGTCGATCGGGACGACCTGCGGCTGCGGGGCGCCCGCCACCGCCCAGTCCGGGTCCTTGAGGCCGTTGCCGGTCACCGTGCAGACGATCCGCTGGCCCGGGTCGACCAGTCCGGCCTCCGCCTTGGCCAGCAGACCGGCCACCGAGGCGGCCGAGGCGGGCTCCACGAACACGCCCTCCTGCGCGGCCAACAGCCGGTAGGCGGACAGGATCTGACGGTCCGTCACCTTGTCGATGAGGCCGCCCGACTCGTCCCGCGCGGCGAGCGCGAAGTCCCACGAGGCCGGGTTGCCGATCCGGATCGCGGTCGCGATCGTCTGCGGCTTGAGCACCGGGGCGCCGTCCACGATCGGGGCCGAACCCGCCGCCTGGAAGCCCCACATGCGCGGGGTGCGGGCGGCCAGGCCGTCCGCCGCGTATTCGCGGTAGCCCCTCCAGTACGCGGTGATGTTGCCCGCGTTGCCGACCGGCAGGACGTGGATGTCCGGGGCGTCGCCCAGCATGTCCACGATCTCGAAGGCGGCGGTCTTCTGGCCCTCGATGCGCACCGGGTTCACCGAATTGACCAGGGCCACCGGGTACTTCTCCGACAGTTCACGCGCAAGGGTGAGGCAGTCGTCGAAGTTCCCGTCCACCTGGAGGATCTTCGCGCCGTGCACCAGCGCCTGGCCCATCTTGCCGAGGGCGATCTTGCCCTGCGGCACCAGCACCGCCGACACCATGCCGGCGCGCACCGCGTAGGCCGCGGCGGAGGCCGAGGTGTTGCCGGTGGAGGCGCAGATGACGGCCTGGGCGCCCTCCTCCTTGGCCTTGGAGATGGCCATCGTCATCCCGCGGTCCTTGAAGGACCCGGTCGGGTTGGCGCCCTCGACCTTCAGGAAGACGTCGCACCCGGTGCGCTCGGAGAGCACCTGCGCGGGTACGAGCGGCGTCCCGCCTTCGAGCAGAGTGACCACGGGCGTGCTGTCGCCGACCGGCAGCCGGTCGCGGTACTCCTCGATCAGCCCTCGCCACTGGTGGGTGTGGGCGCCTCTGTCGATCACGGCGTTCATGGCTGTTCCTACTCCCCTTCGACCCGCATGATGCTGGCCACGTCGCGCACGCTGTCCAGTGCGCGGAGCTTGTCCACCGTCGCCGACAGGGCGGCGTCGGTGGCGCGGTGGGTGACCACGACGAGCGAGGCGTCGCCGTCGCGGCCCTGCTGGCGCACGGTGTCGATGGAGACGCCGTGCTCGGCGAAGACGGACGCCACCTGGGCGAGCACGCCCGCGCGGTCGTCGACGTCCAGGCTGACGTGGTAGCGGGTGACCACCTCGTCCATCGGCTTGGCCGGCAGCCGGGTGTACACCGAGTCACCCGGGCCGGTCGAGCCGGCGAGCTTGTTGCGACAGACCGCGACCAGGTCGCCGAGGACCGCGGAGGCGGTCGGGGCACCGCCGGCGCCCGGACCGTAGAACATCAGCCGGCCCGCCGCCTCGGCCTCGACGAACACCGCGTTGTACGCCTCGCGGACCGAGGCCAGCGGGTGCGACAGCGGGATCATCGCCGGGTGGACCCGCGCGGTCACCGACTCGCCGTCGGCGGCCCGCTCGCAGATCGCCAGCAGCTTGACCACGCAGCCCATCTGCTTGGCGGAGGCGATGTCGGCGGCGGTCACCTCGGTCAGGCCCTCGCGGTAGACGTCCGCGGCGGTGACCTTGGTGTGGAAGGCGATGCCGGCCAGGATCGCGGCCTTGGCGGCGGCGTCGAAGCCCTCCACGTCGGCGGTCGGGTCGGCCTCGGCGTAGCCCAGCGCGGTGGCCTCCTCCAGCGCCTCCGAGTAGCCGGCGCCGGTGGTGTCCATCTTGTCGAGGATGAAGTTGGTGGTGCCGTTGACGATGCCGAGCACCCGGTTGACCCGGTCGCCGGCCAGCGACTCGCGCAGCGGGCGGATCAGCGGGATCGCCCCGGCCACCGCCGCCTCGTAGTACAGGTCGACGCCGGCCTCGGCGGCCGCGGCGTGCAGCTCGGTGCCGTCCTGGGCGAGCAGCGCCTTGTTGGCGCTGACCACCGAGGCACCGTTGCGGAAGGCCGACAGGATGAGGTGTTTGGACGGCTCGATGCCGCCCACCACCTCGACGACCACGTCGATGTCGCCCCGGTTCACCAGCGCCTCGGCATCGGTGGTGATCAGGTGCTCCGGCACGCCCGGCCGCACCCGGCCGGCCCGGCGCACCGCGATGCCGGCGAGCTCCACCGGCGCGCCGATGCGCGCGGCGAGGTCGGCGGCGTCCGTCGTCATGATGCGCGCCACCTCGGAGCCCACCACACCACAGCCCAGCAACGCCACCTTCAGCGGTCGCGTACGCATCATCCGACTCCGCTCTGCAATCGTCGTGCTCTTCGGTTCCGGCGGTCGTTCGCGTGCCGCCGAAAGTTCGGTCCGTACCAGTCTCCGGGACTTTCCGTACGGATCTACGGTCGTTCCATGATCTGAGACAAGAATTTCGTCATCCGATATCGAGCCGCAGGAGATCCTCCTCCGTCTCGCGCCGCACGATGACCCGGGCCGCACCGTCCCTCACGGCCACCACGGGAGGCTTCAGGGCGTGGTTGTAGTTGCTGGCCATCGAGCGGCAGTAGGCGCCGGTGGCGGGCACCGCGATCAGGTCGCCGGGCACCAGGTCGGCCGGCAGGAAGGCGTCCCGGACCACGATGTCGCCCGACTCGCAGTGCTTGCCCACCACTCGTACCAGCATCGGCTCGGCCTCGCTGGTGCGCGACACCAGGGCCACCGAGTACTCGGCGTCGTAGAGCGCGGTACGGATGTTGTCGGACATCCCGCCGTCCACGCTGACGTAGGTGCGCAGGCCCTCCAGCGGCTTGACCGTGCCCACCTCGTAGAGCGTGAACGCGGTCGGGCCGACGATCGCCCGGCCCGGCTCCACCGACAGCCGCGGCGCCCGCAGTTCGGCCGCGGCGCACTCCCGGCGCACGATCTCCGCCAGCGCGGCGGCGATCTCGGCCGGCTCGCGCGGGTCGTCCTCGCTGGTGTACGCGATGCCGAGGCCGCCGCCGAGGTCGATCTCGGGCAGCTCGACGCCGTGCTCGTCGCGGATCTGCGCCAGCAGGCCGACCACCCGGCGGGCGGCCACCTCGAAGCCTGCGGTGTCGAAGATCTGCGAGCCGATGTGCGAGTGGATGCCGCGCAGTTCGAGGGTCTCGCCGTGCGCGAGCACCCGGCGGACCGCCTCGGCCGCCGCCCCGCCGTTGAGCGAGAGGCCGAACTTCTGGTCCTCGTGCGCGGTGGCGATGAACTCGTGGGTGTGCGCCTCGACGCCGACCGTGATCCGGATCAGCACCGGCTGGCGGACGCCCTGCGCCCCGGCGATCGCGGCCAGCCGCTCGATCTCCTCGTACGAGTCGACCACGATGTGCCCGACGCCGGCCTTCACGGCCTGCTCCAGCTCGGCGACCGACTTGTTGTTGCCGTGCAGGGCGATCCGCTCGCCGGGCATCCCGGCGGCCAGCGCGACCTGCAGCTCGCCGCCGCTGCAGACGTCGACGTTCAGGCCCTCCTCGTGCAGCCAGCGCACCACGGCCTTGGAGAGGAACGCCTTGCCGGCGTAGTAGACGTCCGCCGCGGTGCCGAAGGCGTCGCGCCAGGCGCGGGCCCGGGCGCGGAAGTCGTCCTCGTCCATGAAGTAGGCCGGGGTGCCGAACTCGGCGGCCAGCCGCCTGACGTCGAGGCCGCCGACGGTGGCGACGCCGTCGGCGCCGCGGGTGACGGTCCGCGACCAGACCTTGGGGTCCAGCGCGTTCAGGTCGGCCGGCGGTGCCTGGTAGTGCCCCTCGGGCAGCACGTCGCCGTGACGGGGCCCTGCGGGATGTGCGGAGCGACTCATGATCTTCAGTCTTCCTGGACCTATGGCGAGGGGCGGTGGACGGTCCCCGTTGACCGTCCACCGCCCCCGGCTGTGCACTGGGGGGCTGCTGCCTACATCCGCTCGGGCGCCGTGACGCCCAGGAGCGTCAGGCCGTTGGCGATGACCGTGCGCGTGGCGTCGGCCAGCCAGAGGCGGGCGTGCGTGAGGTCCGTGACCTCCTCGTCGCCCTTCGGCAGGATCTGGCAGTTGTCGTAGAAGCGGTGGTACTCGCGGGCGAGCTTCTCCAGGTACGTCGCGACGTGGTGCGGCTCGCGCCACTCGCCGGATTTGGCCACCACGCCCGGGAACTGGGCGAGCTCGCCGAGCAGGTTGGACTCCCACTCGGTCGACAGCAGCTCCGGTTTGAAGTCCGCGCCGCGCGTGATGCCCTTCTCCACGGCGTTGCGCTGCACCGAGCACATCCGGGCGTGCGCGTACTGCACGTAGAAGACCGGGTTCTCCGCCTTCTGGCTGGTGACCAGGTCGATGTCGATGGTGATCGTGGAGTCGGTGGAGGAGCGCGCCAGCATGTAGCGGGCGGCGTCCACGCCGATCCACTCGACGACGTCGTCGATCGTGATGATGTTGCCGGCGCGCTTGGAGAGGCGGACCTCCTGGCCGTCGCGCAGCATCTTCACGAACTGGCCGATCTTGACCTCGATGTTCCGGTCCATGTCGTCGCCCGCACAGGCGACGATGGCCTTGAGCCGGTTCACATAGCCGTGGTGGTCGGCGCCGAGCATGTAGACCGAGACCTCGGAGCCGCGGTCGCGCTTGCTCAGGTAGTACGCGGCGTCGGCGGCGAAGTAGGTGGTCTCGCCGTCGGCCTTGATCAGGACGCGGTCCTTGTCGTCGCCGAAGTCCGTGGTGCGCAGCCAGATCGCGCCGTCCTGGTCGAAGACGTGGCCCTGCTCGCGCAGCCGGTCGATGGACTTGGCCACCGCGCCGGACTCGTGCAGCGACTTCTCGGAGAAGTAGGTGTCGAAGTGGACGCCGAACTCCTCCATGGAGCGCTCGATCTCGGCGACCATCAGCCGCAGGCCCTCGGTGCGGAAGACCTGGAGCTGCTCGGCCTCGGGCAGGTCGAGCACGCCGGGCACGGCGTCGGTGATCGACTTGGCGATGTCGACGATGTACTCGCCGACGTAGCCGCCCTCCGGGACGGGCCGGCCGTTCGCGGCGGCCTGCAGCGAGGCGGCGAACTTGGTGATCTGCACGCCGGCGTCGTTGAGGTAGTACTCGGTGGTGACGTCGGCGCCGGTGGCCTTGAGGATGCGGCCCAGCGAGTCGCCGACGGCCGCCCAGCGGACGCCGCCGATGTGGATCGGGCCGGTCGGGTTCGCCGAGACGAACTCCAGGTTGATCTTCAGGCCCTTGAGGGCCTCGTTGCGGCCGTACGCGGTGCCGGCCTCGACGATGGTGCGCGCCAGCTCGCCCTGGGTGGCGGCGTCCAGCGTGATGTTCATGAAGCCCGGACCGGCGATGTCGACCTTCGCGACGCCGGTGATCCCTCGCAGGCGGGCGGCCAGCAGTTCCGCGACGGCTCGCGGCGGCACACCGGCCGGCTTCGCGAGCTGGAGGGCCACGTTGGTGGCGTAGTCGCCGTGGTCCCTGTTCTTGGGTCGCTCGACCGTCACGTGCTCGGGCACGGCGACGGTCAGCTCGCCCGCCTCGACGGCGGCGCTCACTGCGGCCTGGACTGCCTGGGAAAGCTCTGCGGGTGTCACGACGCCAAGCGTAGGCGAGAGGGGGCGCCCGCCCGCCACTCGGTTTGCCCGTTGAGACGCCGGGTGCGGTGGTCACCAGCGATCCCTACGCCTTTGTTCGCCGAGGGCTGAATCGCGCCCCGGGTGGGCGGCCCGCCGGACCGCCTCCCGGAGCAGGGGCCGTCAGTCCGGCAGCGGCTGCACGCTCGTCTCGCCGAAGCCGTACGCGTAGCGGCCGGTCCGGCCGCCGCCCGCGCCGAGCGCCATCAGTCGGCGCACCAGGGCGACCAGGTCCGCGGGGTCGAAGGGCTTGCCGAGGTAGCCGTCCACGCCGACCGACTCGCCGCGGTCGAGGTCCGCGGGGGTGCAGGCGCTCACGATCGCGATCGGCAGCCGCCGGGTGCCCGGCGCCGCCCGCAGCCGGGCCGCCGTGCGCAGGCCGTCCAGCCGCGGCATCACCACGTCCAGCGTCACCACGTCCGGCCTCACCCGCCGGACCACCTCCAGGCATTCGGCACCGTCCGCGGCGGTCACCACCTCGAAGCCTTCCAGCTCCAGGTTGACCCTGATCAGCTGGCGGATCACCTCGCTGTCGTCCACCACGAGGACCCGCCCGGACACTCCCGACACCTCACCGAGGGTATCCGCGCCCCCGTCGCCCCGTCCGGGCTTTGCACACTTCCGCTCCGCCGCCCCGATCACCCCTCACCCGGCGCCGGGCACGCTCCGCCAGAACCCGTGCACGGAGCACGGCCCGGGCCTGGTAGTGTTCTCCACGTCGCAAGCGAACGCGAGCGGCAGACAGCAGGCCCCCGTAGCTCAGGGGATAGAGCACCGCCCTCCGGAGGCGGGTGCGCAGGTTCGAATCCTGCCGGGGGCACTTCGCAAGGAGTGCCGAAGAGGCCCAGGCCAGTGGCGAGTTGCCACCGACCTGGGCCTTCGTCATGTCCGGCGGCGGGTCAGCCGCGGGTGGCGCTGCCCAGGACGCGGTGCGGGGTGATCCGGAGGACGACGCGGACCTCCTCGGGCGGCAGGTCGAGGTACTCGCGGCCGGCGCCGGGGCCCTCGTACTGCTCGGCGAGCGCGACGGCGAGCGCGCGGCCGGCGTCCTCGGTGACGGTGGCGAGACCGCGGACCTCGGCGTAGACCAGCGGGTCGTCGAGCGAGTAGACGGTCAGGCTGACCCGGGGGTCGCGCCGGATGTTGCGCTCCTTGGCGCGGCCGGCCTGGCTGGAGACGAGGAGGTCGTCGCCGTCCCGGCCGACCCAGACCACCGAGGTCTGCGGGGCGCCGTCGGGGTTGAGGGTGGCGAGGACGGCCGGGTACGGGGCGTCCAGGAGCTTGCGGACGGCGGGTCCGAGGGTTGCTGTCATGATCGGGACACTACCCGGGACCCGGCTCCGTCCGCCCGGATACCGGCGGGTCGGCCGGCGACCGGGGCGGAGAGGGGCGTGAGGCCGGGGCCGGGAACCGGTCAGCCGGCCCAGCGGGCCAGTTCGGCGGGGGTGACGAAGGCGGTGTGGGTGCCGGCCGCGGTGCAGGCGCGGGCCCCGGCGTACGTCCCGAGGCGGGCGCACTCCAGCGGCGGGCGGCCCTGCAGCCGGCCCCAGAGGAAGCCGCTGACGAAGGCGTCCCCGGCGCCGTTGGTGTCCACCACCGGCAGGCCGGGGTCGACGGCCGGCAGGTGCTGCAGCGGGCCCCCGCGGGTGAGCAGGTAGCAGCCCTCGGCGCCGGCGGTGGCGACCACGGCGGTGGCCCGGCCCTCGACGAGGACGGCGCGCATCACCTCCTCGTGGCGGCCCCGGCAGCCGGCCACCGAGAGGAAGACCAGGTCGGAGTTGACCGCGTAGTGCCGGTGGTGGGGATTGCGGCCGTCCCAGTCGTGCAGGTCGGTGGAGGTGGTGCGGCCGAGCCGGCGCAGGTCCTCGTACATGTCCCGGTTGGGGCCGGTGATGGAGAGGTGGACGTGCCGGCTGCGCTCGGCGTACGGGAGGTAGAACTCCCGGGGCAGCCGCAGGTCGGCGGGGTGGCGGCCGTCGTAGAAGGAGAACCGGCGGCCCTCGGCGTCGACCAGGTTGACCGCGCGCGGGGTGCCGTGCGGGGAGACCAGGTGGTCGAAGTGCAGTCCGTGGCGGGCGTACTCGGCGAGCAGCAGGTCGGCCTGCGGGTCCTCGCCGAGGTGGTCGATGAAGGCGGTGCGCAGGCCGAGGTGGTGGGCGCCGAGGGCGACGCCGTTGCCGGTGTGGCCGGCGAAGTCGCGGATCGGCGGGGCGTACTGCGAGTCGCCGGCGGGGACTTCGAGGCGGTCGACGCGGACGACGGTGTCCACGCCGGCCCCTCCGACGACGAGCAGGTCGAACTCGGGCACGGCGGCGCCTCCTCGGTCCCGGCGGGGTTCCCCGGGCTCCCCCGGTGGTGCGAGGAGTCAAGCAGGCGCCGCCCGGCGACTGCAAGGACTTGCAGTAACTTTCATGGCGAGTGCGGGTGTTCGGCGGCCGGGACCTCGGAGGACCGCGGCGCCCCGGCGGGCGACTGCGCGGCGGCGCCGGGCGCCGGGGCGACCTCGCCCTGCGCCTCACCGGGCGCCGGCCGGTGGTCGATCATCAGGTAGGCGATCAGTGCGGCGGCCAGCAGGATGCCCATCGCCACCCAGGTGGCCACCGCGTAGCCGTGCACCGCCCCCTCGGCCTGCACGGCGGGGTCGGAGGCGACCCGGGTGGCCAGGAAGCTCGCGGTGGCGCTGGCCGCGATGGTGTTCAGCAGCGCGGTACCGAAGGAACCGCCGACCTGCTGGGCCGAGTTGATGGTGGCCGAGGCGGCGCCTGCCTCGTTCGGCGCGACGCCCAGGGTGGCCAGGCTCATCGAGGGCATGAAGACCAGGCCCATGCCGAAGCCGAGCAGCAGTTCGGCCGGCAGCACCATGGTCGCGAACGGGCTGTCCACCTTCATCTGGGTCAGCCAGGCCATGCCGGCGGCGGCCAGCAGCAGTCCGGGCCCGATCAGGTTCCGGGACGGCACCCGGACCATCAGCCGGGCGGCTATCGCGGTCGAACTGAGCACGATCGCACCGGTCATCGGCAGGAACGAGACGCCGGTCAGGACCGGCGAGTACCCCTTGATGATCTGCAGGTAGTAGGTCAGGAACAGGAACAGGCCGAACATGCCGATCATGGCCAGGCCCACCGAGAGCGCACCGCCGCCGCGGTTGCGCTCGGCCACGATGTGCAGCGGCAGCAGCGCGTGCGGGGAGCGTTTCTCCACCAGGACGAAGGCCACCAGCAGCAGGACGCCCAGGCCCAGCGAGCCGAGCACCAGCCAGTCGCCCCAGCCCCGGGTGACGGCCTCGGAGGTGCCGTACACGATGGCGAGCAGACCGCCGCAGCCGAGCACCGCGCCGGGCAGGTCGAGCGGGATGCGCCGGCCCTTGGCGATGTGGTCGGCGGTGATCACCGAGGCGGCGGCGAAGGCCGTGACGACGGCGATCGGCGTGTTGACGAACAGGCACCAGCGCCAGTTCAGGTACTCGGTCAGCAGGCCGCCGGAGATCAGGCCGATCGCGGCGCCGCCGCCGGCTATCGCGCCGAAGATGCCGAAGGCCGTGCTCCGCTCCCGCGGGTCCGAGAAGGTCGTGGAGAGCAGGCCCAGGGCCGAGGGGGCCAGCAGTGCGCCGAAGGCGCCCTGGAGGGCGCGGGCTCCGAAGAGCATCGCCGGGCCGTTGGCGGCGCCGCCGATCGCGGAGGCCAGCGCAAAGCCGAGCAGGCCGATGATGAACACGCGTTTGCGGCCGTAGAGGTCGCCGAGGCGTCCGCCGAGGAGCAGCAGACCGCCGAAGGCCAGCGTGTAGGCGGTGATCACCCACTGCCGGTTGGCCTCGGAGATGCCCAGGTCCTCCTGGGCGGAGGGGAGGGCGATGTTCACGATCGTGATGTCGAGGACGATCATGAGCTGGGCGATGGCGATGACGGCCAGCGCCCACCAACGGCGGTTGTCCGCCGTGCCGGGTCCGGTGGTGGCTGGATTCGCAGACACTGTTGAGCCTTCCGGAGAGGTGCGGAGAGGTCACGCAGTCGTCTTCCAGCCAAACGCGCGGCGGAGCCGAGCGCAAGGAAAATCCTGACCAAATCGGTTGAATCGACACCTATCGGAATCCATCGGACAATGCGGGCGCGGAACGGGCCCGGGCCGGTGCGACCGGCCCGGGCCCGTGCGGAACGCCGGGACGTCCGGGACCCGCGGACTACAGCTCCGCCAGCACCGCCGTCAGGTCGTCCAGACCCAGCGAGCCCTGCGACAGCGCCGCCATGTGCCACGCCTTGAGGTCGAACACCTCGCCGCGCGCCTCGTGCGCCGCCCGCGCCGCCGCCCGGCCGCGCAGCCAGGCGCGCTCGCCCAGCTTGTAGCCGATCGCCTGGCCCGGCATGCCGAGGTAGCGGACCAGCTCGCTGTCCAGGAACTCGTCGGACAGGCCGCAGTACGCGCCGAAGAACGCCCGGGCGTCGTCCGGCAGCATCGGCTCGCCCGGCTTGAACGGCGAGTCGGCCGGGAAGTCCAGGCCGACGTGCATGCCGATGTCGACGATGACCCGCAGCGCGCGCATCATCTGGGCGTTGAGGTAGCCGAGGCGGTGGCCCGGGTCGGTGAGGTAGCCCAGCTCGTCCATCAGGCGCTCGGCGTACAGCGCCCAGCCCTCCACGTTGGCGCTGACCCCGCCGAGGCTGACCTGGTAGGTGGAGAGCCGGTCGGCGACGTAGTTCCACTGCGCGAGCTGCAGGTGGTGGCCGGGGACGCCCTCGTGGTACCAGGTGGAGACGAGGTCCCAGACCGGGAAGGAGTCCCGGCCCAGGGTCGGCAGCCAGGTGCGGCCCGGGCGGCTGAAGTCCAGCGAGGGCGCGGTGTAGTAGGGGGCGGCGGCGCTGCCGGCCGGGGCGATCCGCGACTCGACCCGGGTGACCGGCTCGGCCAGGTCGAAGTGGATGCCCTGGAGGTCGGCGATCGCACCGTCCATCAGGCCCTGGAGGTACTCACGGGCGGCCTCCGCGCCCTCGATCGCCGGACCGTCGGTCTCCAGCCACTTCATCGCCTCCATCGGCGTGGCACCCGGCCGCACCTTCTCGGCCTCGGCCTTCATCTGCGCCAGCAGGTCGTGGAACTCGCCCCAGGCCCAGCGGTAGGCCTCGTCCAGGTCGAGGTCGGCGCCGGTCCAGTAGCGCACGAAGCGGGCGTAGCGCTCGCGGCCCACGGTGTCGGAGGTGCCGGCCGCGGCCGGCCCGTAGACCTCGCGCAGCCAGTCGCGCAGGGCGGCCAGTGCCTCCGTCGCGGCGACCGCGTGACCGGTCAGCCCGGGGCGCAGCGACTCGGGAGCGGGGGCGACGAACTCGCCGAACCAGCCCGCGCCGCCCGGCCCCTCCAGCCACTCGGCCAGTTGCCCGGAGACGGTGGCGACCTGCCGCGGGCCCGCGAACAGACCGCGCCGGGCGCCCTCCTCCAGGCCCTCGCGGTAGGTCCGCAGGGTCTCGGGCACCCGGGCGAGGCGGCGGCCCACGGCGGCCCACTCCTCCTCCGTCCCGGTCGGCAGCAGGGTGAAGACCTCGCGGACGTTGTGCACCGGCGAGCCCAGGTTGCGCAGCTCGCGGAAGCCCTCGCCCGCCTCGTGGACGGCGAGTTCGGCGGTCAGCCGCTCGCGCAGCAGGCGGGCGCAGCGGCGCTCGGCGTCGTCGTCGGCGAGCCCGGCCTTCTCGGCGGCGGCCAGGGCGTCGAGGGTACGGCGGGCGAGGTCGGCGACGGCCTCGCGGCCGGCCGGCGAGTAGTCGGGGAGGCGGTCGTCCTCGGGGTTCAGCCCGAGGTACACCGCGGTCAGCGGGTCGAGCTCGGCGAGGGCCCGGACGTGGGCGTCGGCGATACGGCGGGGGGTGGTGCCGTCGGAGTTGATGAGTTCTTCAACCATTCGGACATCATTTCGCGGTCCCGGCCGAATGCAAGAGGCCACCGCGCAGACCGCCGCCCGGGAGCGCGGCGCGCGCCGGGCGCGGACCGGGGCGGCCCCGCCGACCTGCGCAAACATTCGTTCGGAAAGTACCGCGCAGGTCGGGAACGGATTCGGGGGCCGCCCACTACGCTGGCCGCCATGGAAGCCAGCTCAGCGCCTGTCCCGTCCGACGCCGAGGCCCGCCCCAGACGCAGCGGGTACCGCAGGCTGCCGGTGCAGCAGCGCCGGGAGCAACTGATCGCGGTCGCCCTGGAGCTGTTCGCCACCCGCCCGCCGGAGGAGGTGGGTCTGGACGACGTCGCCGAGGCCGCCGGCGCCTCCCGGCCGCTGGTGTACCGCTACTTCGCGGGCGGCAAGCAGCAGTTGTACGAGGCCGCGCTGCGCAGTGCGGCGGACGAGCTGACCGGCCGGTTCACGGTGCCGGTCAGCGGCACCCCGACGGAACAGCTGTCGGCCGTGCTGGACAGCTACTTCGCGTTCGTGGCGGAGCACGACGCCGGGTACTCGGCGCTGCTGCGCGGCGGTTCGGTGGTGGAGACGGCCCGGACGTCCGCGATCGTGGACGACGTCCGGCGGGCGGCGCTGAAGCGGACGCTGCGGCACCTGGGCGTGCGCGCGGCCGGGCCGCGGCTGACGCTGCTGGTGCGGTCGTGGATCTCGGTGGTCGAGGGCGCCTCGCTGAGCTGGCTGGACGAGGGCCGGACGCTGCCGGTCACCGAGCTGCGGGACTGGCTGGTGGACCAGTTCGTGGCGATGGCGGCGGCGACCGCCCTGCACGATCCGCAGACCGCGCAGGTGCTGGCCGCACTGCTGGCGCTGGAGGGGCCCGACTCGACCCGCCAGGCCCGGCTGCGGGCGCTGCTGACCCCGCCGGACGCGGCGCAGGCGCCCTGAGGCCGCTCCCGGCCCCGGCCCCCGTGCCCGGGGCCGGACGGGACGGGACGGACGCCGCGCCTGGCGCTACGCCTTGCCGAGCACCTGGCGCTGGCGGCCCAGGCCGTCGATCTCCAGCTCGACGACGTCCCCCGGGGCGAGGAACGGCGTGCCGGGCCGGCCCAGGGTGACCCCGGCGGGGGTGCCGGTGACGATCACGTCGCCGGGCTCCAGCACCATGAACTGGCTCGCGTAGCGGACGAGTTCGAGCACCGGGAAGATCATGTCGGCGGTCGAGCCGTGCTGCCGGAGCTCGCCGTTGACCCAGAGCTTCAGCGGCAGCCTCTGCGGGTCCTCGACCTCGTCCGCGGTGACCAGCCAGGGGCCGAGCGGGGTGAAGGTCTCCGCCGACTTGCCCTTGTCCCACTGCCCGCCGCGGTCGAACTGGAAGCCGCGCTCGGTGACGTCGTTGGCGACCGTGTAGCCGGCGATGGCCTGCGCCGCCTCCCGGTGGCTCTCCAGGTAGCGGGCGGTGCGGCCGACGACCACGGCGAGCTCGGCCTCGTAGTCGGTCCGGTCGCCGCCGCGCGGCACCAGCACCTCGTCGTACGGGCCGACCACGGTGTAGCTCGGCTTGAGGAAGATCACCGGCTCGGACGGGAGCTGCGCGCCCGCCTCCTCGGCGTGGTCCCGGTAGTTGAGGCCGATGCCGACCACCTTGCCGGGCCGGGCCACCGGCGCCCCGACCCGCTGCCCGGCGATGTCCGCGACCGGCAGCAGCCCGTCGGCCACCGCCCGGGCCAGCTCGGCCGGGTCGAGTCCGGCCAGGAAGGCGCCGTCGATGTCCCGGGCGCGCCCGGAGAGGTCGTACGCGGTGCCGTCCTGCCCCAGCACGACCGGGCGCTCGGCACCCGGGGGTCCGACACGGAGGAGCTTCATCTGAGCGTCACCACCTGGTTCGTCGCAGCTCGCCGGGACGGCCGCACACCCGTCCCGGTCTCATGCATCCGAGGTATATCAACGCCTCCCACCTGCGAACCAGGGGATCCCGGTCGGAGAATTCCTCTCAAACAGGCCTCCTGGGTCATGACCCACATAGGACGGCCGCACGGTTGACAGGCTCCGCCGTGGGCGAACGGTGCACAGCCCAGGGCGAACAGGCCGCATGCCGGACGGCGGCGTCACGCAGGATCACCGGTATGGAGATCACGCGCGTACGACCCGAACTGCACATGATCACATTGACCTTCGGAACCGCCTACCTCTGGCGGGACGACCACGGCCTGGCCCTCGTCGACACCGGGATCGCCGGCTCGGCGGACGCGATCGAGGAGGCGATCCGACGGACCGGGGCCGACCCGGCCGACCTGCGGCACATCGTGCTCACCCACCACCACGCCGACCACACCGGCTCGGCGGCCGAACTCGCGGCGCGCCGGCCGCAGGCGCTGGTGGTGGCGCACCGGCTGGAGGCCCCGGTGGTGCGGGGCGAGCAGGAGGCCGCGCCGCCGGTGCTCCGCCCGTTCGAGGAGGAGATCTGGGCCGGGCTGCCCCCGATACCGCAGGCCCCGCCCTGCCGGGTCGGCCGGGAGGTGTCCGACGGCGACGTCCTGGACTTCGGCGGCGGCGCGGTCGTCGTGCACGTGCCCGGGCACACCGACGGCAGCCTCGCACTGCACCTGCCCGGCCCGGGGGTGCTGTTCACCGGCGACGCGATCGCCAACGTGCAGGGGCGGACCATGCTCGGCGTCTTCAACCTGGACTCCGAGCGGGCCGCCGAGTCGATGCACCGGCTCGCCGCACTGGACGCGGAGACGGCGGTGTTCGGCCACGGCGACCCGATCGCGACCGGCGCCTCAGCCGCGCTGAAGGCCGCCGCCACCACCGGCGAGTAGCGCCGCCAGGGCGGGCGCGGCGGCGCCGTTCGGGCCGCCGCGCCCCGCCTCGGCCTCCCAGTGCGCGAGGTCGCGCAGGACGTCGGCGCGGGCCCCGGGCAGGCCGGCGAGCCGCGGTACGAGTTCCCGCAGCAGGGCCGCGGCCGCGCCGGGGTCCCCGCCGCGGGCCCGCCAGAGCGCCAGGTCGTGGCAGGTCCGCAGGGTGCGCACGTCGTCCGGGCCGTGGAGCCGGGCGAGCTGCGGGACGAGCCCCTCCAGCACGGCCACCGCCTCCGCCGGGTTCCCGTCCGCCCCCAGCTGCCAGGCCCGGTCGGCGCGGCGGCGCAGCTGCTCGGGGCTCGGGCCCGGGGGCGGCGGCGGAGCCGGGGTGCCGAGGTCGCGCAGCCGGCGGCGGACCTCGGCGGCGTCGGCGGGCCGGTCCGCCGGGTCCTTGGCGAGCAGGTCGAGCACCAGGGCGGTGAGTGCCGGGTCGGCGGTGCGCAGCGGCGGCGGGGGTTCCTGCACGTGCTGGCGCATGTACTCGACCGGGGACGGGCCGGTGAAGGGCCGCCGCCCGGTGCAGAGCTGGTAGAGCACCACGCCGAGCGAGTAGAGGTCGGCGCGGCCGTCGACCTTGGCGCCGGCCCAGCGCTCGGGGGCGAGGTACGGCGGGCTGCCGATGACGCTGCCGGTGGAGGTCAGACCGCTGGTGTGGCTCATCAGGCGGGCGATTCCGAAGTCCAGGACCTTGGCCTCGCCGTCGTCGGTGATCATCACGTTCTCGGGCTTGATGTCGCGGTGCACCACCCCGGCCCGGTGGGCGGCGTCCAGCGCGCCGCAGACCTCGCGCACCCATTCCAGGGCCTGCCCGGGGTCCGGCGCGCCGTCCTTGAGCACCGCGGACAACGGCCGGCCCCGGACCAGCTCCATCACCAGGTAGTGGGTGGCGAAGCCGCCGTCGGCGACCTCGCCGAGGTCGTACAGGGTGACGATGTGCGGGTGCGACAGGCCCCCCACCGTCCTGGCCTCGGCGACGAAGCGGCGCACCTCGCGCTCGTCGGTCGCGTTCTGCTCCGAGATGACCTTCACCGCGACCGGCCGGCCCACCTTGCCGTCGTAGGCCTCCCAGACCACGCCGAACCCGCCCCGGCCGAGCTCCCGGACCAGCCGGTAGCGCCCGTCCAGTAGTTCCCCCGCCCTCATGCCTGCCCCCAAGTCCGCTGGTTCGGAACGGTGTTCACCGGCGGTCGGCGCCCGGTGGACGGGTCGAGGATAGCGGTGGGGGCGGGCCCGGAGGTGAACGGCGCTACGGCTTGGGCTTGGGCAGGCCCTGCGGGTTGATCTCGGACGACTGGAGGGCCTCGTTGTCCAGGCCCCAGCGCTTGAGCACCTGGCCGTACGTGCCGTTCTTGATGATCTCCCCGATGGCCCCGTGCAGCGCCTTGACCAGGCCGTTGTCCTTCTTGGTGGTCGCCGCGATCTTGCCGAGGACGTCCGCGCCGCCACCCGAGTAGGTGCCGATCACCTCGGTCTCGCCGGTCTGCGCACCGTGGAAGGCGAGCGTCGGGTTGGGGCCGAGGTAGGCGTCGATCCGGCCGGAGGACAGCGCCAGGTAGTAGTCGGCGGAGTTCTGGAAGTACTTGATGTCGGTGGCCTTGAGGCCGTTCTTCACGTTCTGCTCGCTCCAGGAGACCAGCAGCTTCTCCTGGTTGGTGCCGGAGGTTACGGCGATCGTCTTCCCCGCGACGTCCGGCGGGCCCGAGACCTTCCAGCCGCTGCCCTTCTTGGCCTCGAAGCCGAGGATGTCCAGGCGGTAGGTGGCGAAGTCGTACTTCTCCTTGCGGGCCTCGGTGACGGTGATGTTGGAGATGCCGACGTCGTACTTGCCGCTGTCCAGGCCGACGAAGATGTTCTCCCAGGAGACCGGGTTGAACTCCACCTTGAGGCCGAGCACGTTGGCGATCAGCTCGGCGATGTCGGGCTCCACACCGATGACGGTCTTGTCGTCGTTGGCGTAGAAGTCCAGCGGTGGTGTGGTCCCGATGGAGTTGGTGACGGTGAGCGTGCCTCTCTTCCTGATCTCCTCCGGGACGAGCGCGGCGATCGCGTCCACCTTGGGCGTGGTGATGCGGTTCTGCTGGGGCGTCAGGTTGACCGTGATGCCGTTCGGGGCGGTGCTGCCCTTGGCGGGCGCGGCGGTCGAGGCGTTCGGGGAGCTGCTGCAGGCGGCGGTCAGGGACAGTGCGGCGAGGGCGGCGGCGGAGGCCAGCAGGGCGCGGCGGGGTAGGGACACGGCGGTGCTCCTTCGGGTTCGATTCGGTTCGGTTCGGTTCGGAGGGTGGGCGCGGGGGCGCGGGGGTGCTCCGGGCTTCCGGGTTCCGCGGCTCAGAGGACCTTGGCGAGGAAGGCCCGGGTCCGTTCGTGCTGCGGGTCGTCCAGGACGGCCTCCGGCGGGCCCTGCTCGACGACCACGCCGCCGTCCATGAAGACCACCGTGTCGGCGACCTCACGGGCGAAGCCGATCTCGTGGGTGACCACGACCATGGTGGTCCCGGTGCCGGCGAGGTCCTTGATGACGTCCAGCACCTCGCCGACCAGCTCGGGGTCGAGGGCCGAGGTGGGCTCGTCGAACAGCAGCACCTTCGGCTCCAGGGCCAGCGCCCGGGCGATCGCCACCCGCTGCTGCTGGCCGCCGGAGAGCTGGCGCGGGTAGGCGCCCGCCTTGTCGGAGAGGCCGACCCGGGCGAGCAGGCCCAGGGCGGCCTTGCGGGCCTCGGCCTTGGGCCGGCGCAGCGCGCTGATCGGGGCCTCGACCAGGTTCTCCAGCACGGTGAGGTGCGGGAAGAGGTTGAAGTTCTGAAAGACGAAGCCGATCCCGGTGCGCTGGCGCAGCACCTCGCGCTCCTTCAGCTCGTACAGCCGGTCGCCGGAGCGCCGGTAGCCGATCAGCTCGCCGTCGATGGCGACGAAGCCGCGGTCGAGCTTCTCCAGGTGGTTGATCGCCCTCAGCAGGGTGGACTTGCCGGAGCCGGACGGGCCGAGCACCACCGTCACCGAGCCGGCCGGGACGTCCAGGTCGACCCCGCGCAGCACGGCGAGCGGGCCGAAGCTCTTGTGCACGCCCCTGACCTGCACCATCGGTTCCGCGGTCGTTGTGGTCATGGACGTCCTCCGGTGGTCTCGGTGCGGCTCGGCGGGGTGCGGCGGGTGTCCTGCAGGTGCCGGGCGAAGGTCCGGACGCGCTGCAGCGGGGTGGGCGGCGGGGTGCGGCTGCTGCCGCGGGCGAAGTACCGCTCGACGTAGTACTGGCCGATCGAGAGGACGGTGGTCAGCACCACGTACCAGACGGTGGCGACCATCAGCAGCGGGACCACCCGGCCGGTGCGGCCGTAGATCACCTGCACCTGGTAGAAGAGCTCGCCCAGGGCCATCACGTAGACCACCGAGGTGGACTTGAACAGCGAGATGACCTCGTTGGCGGCGGCCGGCAGGATGCCGCGCATCGCCTGCGGCAGCACGATCCGCCAGGCCTGGCGCCACCGCGGGATGCCGAGCGCGGCGGCGGCCTCCAGCTGCCCGGTCTCCACGGCCACGATCCCGCCGCGGATCACCTCGGCGGCGTACGCGGCCTGGTGCAGCGCGAGCCCGATCACGGCGGCCCCGAGCGCGCCGAGCACGCCCATCGTCTCGAACTCCACGAAGACCGGGCCGAACGGGACGCCCAGGCCGATGTGCTTGTAGAGGTAGGAGAGGTTGAACCAGAAGACCAGCTGCACGATCAGCGGGATGGAGCGGAACGCCCAGACGTACGCCCAGGCGATGGTCTGCAGGACGGCGCTGCGCGACAGCCGCATCGCGGCGACCACCGCGCCGAGCAGGAAGCCCAGCGCCGTGCCGTAGAGGGTGAGTTCGAGGGTGAGGCGGACGGCCTTCAGGATGGTGTCGGTGGCGAAGAAGGCGCGGAAGGTCGGCCAGTCCCAGCCGGGGTTGGTGGCCAGCCCGTGGGCGAACTGCAGCACCAGGACGGCGGCGGCCAGGCCGGCCGCCCAGCGCCAGGGGTACCGGGCGCGGACGACCTTCAGCCCGTCGAGGGCGTCGAGTCCGCCGGCGGCGGTGGGGCGGGTGCGGCCCGGCGGTCTCACCGGGGCGTCCGGTCCGGGGGTGGTGACGGTCATGGCGGGATTCCTCCGTTGCGGCCCTGACAGAGGGGAAGGGACGGGGCCTGGCTGCGGCTCACGCGTGCTCGGGCGGGCTGATCCTCGACTCCTCGATCGCCGACTCGGCGACCCCCCACTTGCGCAGGATCCGCTGGTACGTGCCGTCCTTGATCAGCTGGTTGACGGCGGCCTGGAAGGCGGGGGTGAGCGGCGACTCCTTCTTGAACGCGAAGCCGACGTCGAGGCGCTTGAACTCGCCGAGGAAGCGGGTGCCCGCCGCCTCCTGGGCGGCCTGGTGGCGCAGCCCGTTGATGGTCGACATCACCACGTCGACCCGGCCCTGCTGGAGCGCGGTCAGCACGGCCCCGTTGTCGCTGAACGCCCGGACCTCGTACGGCTTCCTGCCCGCGTCGGTGCAGACGTTCCTGCGGGTGTTCAGGGTGGTCTCGAAGGTGGTGCCGGCGCCGGTGCCGACGGTCAGCCCGCAGAGCTGGGCGAGGTCCTTCACCGGCTGGACGGAGGTGTTGTCCTTCTTGACCGCGAAGCCCTGGCCGTCGTTGATGTAGGTGACGAAGTCGATGGTCTTCAACCGGGCGGTGGTCACCCCGAAGTTGCCGGTGCCGACGTCGTACTTGCCGCTGCCGAGGGCGGGCAGGATGGTCTCGAAGGCGGCCTCCTCGCGCTGCACGGTCAGCCCGAGGAGCCTGGCCACCGCATCGGTGAAGTCGATGTCGATGCCGGCGGCCTTCTTGGTCGCCTGGTCGGGGTAGAAGGCGGCGGGCGGCGAGGCGATGGACGAGCCGAACCGGACCACGCCGGCCTTGCGGACGTCCTCCGGCAGCAGCGCGGCGGCGGCCTCGGACTTCGCGAGGCCGGAGACGACGTCCTGGCCCGCCGCGGCGACGGCCGGGTTGGCCGAGCCGTTCTGCGACGGCAGCTGCGGGTCCGACCCGCACGCGGCCAGGACCAGGGCCAGGGCCGGGAGCAGGGCGGTGGCCGCGAACCGGCGGCGGACGGTGGTCGCTCTCACGGGGGGTGCCTTTCGCAGGGGTGTGCGCGTACAGGGGGTGCGGTGCTCGGGGTGGTGCGTTCGGACGGGGCGGTGCGCGGGAACGGTGCGGGCGGGGCGGTCGGGACGGTGCGCGGGACCCGGGGTCAGTCCGGCAGGTGCTTCTCGAACGGCAGCGGGCCGACCGTCGCCGGGTCCGCGGTGACGTCGAACAGCGGGGCGTAGCCGTTGGCCAGGTAGAGGGCCCGGGCCTCCGGCTGCCGGGGCCCGGTGGTGAGGTACAGCCGGGTGTAGCCGGCCGTGCGGGCCGCCCGCTCCAGCTCGGCCAGGACCCGGCTGCCCAGGCCGCGCCGGCGGTGCGCCGAGTGCGTCCACATCCGCTTCACCTCGGCCGTCCCGGGGTCGCGGTACATGTAGGCGCCGCCGGCCACGGGTGCGCCGTCCTCCAGCAGGAGCAGCAGCAGGCCGGTCGGCTCGGCGAAGGCGGAGCCCGGGTAGCGGGCCATCTCGTCGCGCCCCTGCGGCCCGTACCGGGTGACGTACTCCTGCGTCAGCTCGCGCAGCAGCGGTTCGGCCAACGGGTCGTCGATGGCCACCCGGCGGACCTCGATCTCCAGTTCTACGGGCATGGCGGACCTTTCGGGCGGCTCGGTGCGGCGCGCCGCGGACCGCCGCGACCGGGGCGGGGCCGGACGGCGGTGGGGCACGGCGGGCGGGGCACAGGGGCATGGCACGGCGGGGCGGACGGCTGCGGGCAGGCCGCAGGGCGCGCAGACGGGCGCGTCGGGGCGTACGTGACGGTGGAACTGCCGGAGTGCAGTGGCGGGGAGGAGGCGGAGGCGTGCGCCGGAGGGTCCGTCCGGTCAGGACGGTCCGCGGCCCGCGACGGGGCACCGAGGGAGGAGTCCCCGACGAAGGGGAGGGCCGGCCGGGCCGCCCGCTACCGGGTCAGCCGCAACACGCCGCGGACCACACTCGACCGAAGTCGATGTGGTCGCGGGTGACCAGGGGCTGCTCGGCGTACATGGCCCCAGTTGAGCAGTGCGGGCCGCACCGCGTCAACCGTCCTCCATTGCCGCACTGTTGCGATCTCCTGTCGCCCCTGTACGGTCAACCGCGCCTCAACAGCCCCGCCCCGCACCACTCTTGACAGCCGGCGATCGCGCATGCGTACGATCGCCCCGGAGTGAGTGCAGTGCCCGGCCGCGTTGAGGGACGCCCGCCGGCGCAGCGGAGGCCCCCGGGCCGCCCGCCGTACGTGACAGCGCCCGTACGCCCCCGCCTCGCCGCTTGGAGCCCTCCCCATGGCCACCCCGCAGGACGTCCTGCCCGCACCCGCCCCGACCGGCGCCGCCCGCCGCACCGCCCCCGGCTCCGGCGCCCCCGCCGGCCTCCCCGACGCCGGGGCCCCGATCGTCGCCCGCCGCCGCCCCGGCCAGTGGATCGCCGCCGCGGTCGCCCTGCTGCTGGCCGCCATGGCGGTCAACTCGGTGATCCGCAACGACGCGTTCCAGTGGGACGTGGTGGCCCAGTGGTTCACCGCCGCCTCGGTGCTCGACGGGCTGGCGCTCACCCTCTGGCTGACCGCCGCCACCCTGGGACTCGGCTTCGTCCTGGGCACGGTGCTCGCCACCATGCGGATGTCGGGCAACCCGGTGCTGCGCACGCTCGCCTGGGTGTACATCTGGATCTTCCGCTCCACCCCCGCCCTGGTGCAGCTGCTGTTCTTCTTCAACATCGGCGCGCTCTACCCGACGCTCGGCCTCGGCATCCCGTTCGGCCCGGAGTTCGTCACCGTCAGGACCGTCAACCTCTTCGGGCCGACCCTCACCGCCGTCATCGGGCTGACCCTGCTGGAGGCCGCGTACGCCGCCGAGGTGGTGCGCGGCGGCCTGCTCTCCGTCGACCGGGGGCAGTTGGAGGCCGCCCAGGCGCTCGGGCTCGGCCGGTGGCGGGTGCTGCGCCGGATCGTCGTCCCGCAGGCGATGCGCTCGATCGTGCCGACCGCCGGCAACATGCTGATCAGCGCGCTCAAGGGCACCAGCATCATCAGCGTGCTGGCCGTCTCCGACCTGCTCTACTCGGTGCAGCTGGTCTACCTGCAGACCTACCAGGTCATCCCGATGCTCACGGTCGCCACCATCTGGTACATCGTGGTCACCACGGTGCTCTCGATCGGCCAGTACTACGTCGAGCGCCACTACGCCAAGGGCGCCACCCGCGAGGGCCTGCCGCCCACTCCCCTGCAGCGGGCCCGCGCCTCCTGGGAGCGGCTGCGCACCCGCGCCGCCGCCGACAACACCGACGACGTCGTCGCCACCGCCGCGAAGGCCGCCCGATGAGCACCCTGCTGATCGCCGGGGCCGGCCCCCGGGCCACCGGGCTGCTGGAGCGGATCGCCGCCAACGCCGCCGAACTGCTCCCCCCCGACCGGCCGTTGCACATCCACCTGGTCGACCCGTACCCGCCCGGCGGCGGCCGGATCTGGCGCCACGCGCAGTCCCCGCTGCTGCGGATGAACTCGATGGCCGAGGACGTCACCATGTTCACCGACGAGCGGTCCACCGTCGAGGGGCCGGTCCGCCCCGGCCCCTCGCTGGCCGAATGGGCCGCCCGGATGGAGGAGTTCGCCCCGCACCGACCGGTCGACGACCCCGCCGTCCGGGCGGAGCTGCGCACCCTCGCGCCGACCGACTTCCCCACCCGGCGGGCCCAGAGCGCCTACCTGGACTGGGTGTTCCGCCGCGCGGTGGCCGACCTGCCGCCGCACGTCACGGTAGCCGTCCACCGCGACACCGTGCTCCGCGTCGAGGGGCCCGCCGACGGGCCGCAGGCCGTCCACCTCGGCGGTGGGCGGGTGCTCACCGCCGACCACGTCACCCTCGCCCTGGGCCACCTCGGCTCCCGCACCGACCCCCGGTACGCCGCCGACGCCGACTTCGCCGCCCGGCACGGCCGCTTCCACCTGCCGCCCGCCTTCTCCGCCGACGCCGACCTCGACGGGATCGCCCCCGGCGAGCACCTGGTGCTGCGCGGCTTCGGCCTGGCCTTCGTCGACCTGCTCTCGCTGCTCACCGAGGGCCGCGGCGGCCGGTACGAGGAGGGCCCGGACGGCCTGCGCTACCTGCCCTCCGGGCGCGAGCCGGTCGTCCACGTCGGCTCGCGGCGCGGGGTGCCGTACCACTCCAAGACCGGGTACCGGCTGCAGGGGCCGCCCGCCCCGCTCCCCCGCTACTTCGACGCGGCCGCCGTCGACGCCGTACTGGCCCGCCCGGGCCCGCTCGAACTGCGGCGCGACTTCTGGCCGTTGATGGCCAAGGACATCGGCTTCGGGCACTACCACGAGCTGTTCCACGCCCACCCGGACCGCACCGCGCTGCCCTGGGCGGAGTTCCTCGCGGCGTACGACCGCCTCGACTGGTACTCCCCCGAACTGGCCGAACTGGTCGCCGGGGCCGTCCCCGACCCGGCCGACCGGCTCGACCTCGAACGGCTCGACCACCCGCTGGAGGGCCTGCGGCTGGACTCCGCCGAGGAGCTCCAGCAGCATCTGCGCGCCTACATCACCGCCGACGCCGACCGCCGCGCCGACCCCGCCCACAGCGCCGACCTCGGCGCCTTCCTCGCCCTGCTCTCGCTCTTCGTCCAGCTGCCCCGGGTGACCGCGTCCGGCCGGCTCACCGCCCGCTCGGTCGCCGAGGAGGTCGACGGCTGGTTCTTCGGCTACTTCAGCTACCTCGCCTCCGGCCCGCCCGGCTTCAGGCTGCGCCAGCTGCTCGCCCTCGCCGAGGCCGGGGTGCTGCGCTTCCTGGGCGCCGGGATCACCGTCGAACGCGACGAGGCCGCCGGCACCTGGCGGGCCGGCGGGGCCACCGTGCCCGGCCGCACCGTCGAGGCCACCGCACTGGTCGAGGCGTACCTGCCCCGGCACGTCCTGGACCGCACCCTCGACCCGCTGCTGGCGGCGCTGCACCGGGCCGGGCGGATCACCGAGGAGGTGGTCGCCGACCCCGGGTACGCCCACCGCTCCGGCCTGGTCACCATCGACCCCGCCGACAGCCGGATCCTCGACCCCGCGCTCGGCGGCGCCCCGCACCCGCGCCGCACCGCGCTCGGCCCGCACACCAGCCTCCGGGCCGCCGCCGCGTTCGCCCGGCCGCGCACCGACGCCCCCGGCTTCCGCCAGAACGACGCCGCCGCCCGCGCCCTGCTGCGCGACCTGGCCGCGCTCGGCGGGGCCGCCCCGGCGGCGGAGGCCGACCCGCGCGCCGCCTGAGCCCCGCGCCGGCCCGCCGTCCGGCCCCGCGCCCCCGGCCCGTACGCCCGCCCGGTCCGGGGGGATGCCGCAGGTGGAAGGATGGGTGTGCGGACCCGCGACGGCGCGGGGCCGGGACGAGCCGGAGGAACGCAGCCATGGCCAAGCAGGCGCCGCAGAGCGACCCGGCGCAGGACGCCCCCGAGGTGTCCGCGCCCCAGCACGCCGCGGCCGGGCTGCCCGCCGTCGGCCACAGCCTGCGGATGGCCGCCGAACAGATGGGCGCCCGCCGCACGCTGGCCACACTGCGCAAGGTCAACCAGCCGGACGGCTTCGACTGCCCCGGCTGCGCCTGGCCGGAGCCGGGGAAGACGCACACCGCCGAGTTCTGCGAGAACGGTGCCAAGGCGGTCGCCGAGGAGGCCACCGAGCGGCGGATCCGGGCCGAGTTCTTCGCCGCCCATCCGGTCGCCGAACTGGCCGAGCGCTCCGGCTACTGGCTCGGCCAGCAGGGCCGGCTCACCCAGCCGATGCTGCTGGACGAGGGCGCCGCGCACTACACGCCGATCTCCTGGGACGACGCCTTCGCGCTGATCGCCGAGGAGCTGCGCGCCCTGGACACCCCGGACGGCGCCGCCTTCTACACCTCCGGCCGGACCAGCAACGAGGCCGCCTTCGCCTACCAGCTGTTCGCCCGCCGGCTGGGCACCAACAACCTGCCGGACTGCTCCAACATGTGCCACGAGTCGTCCGGTTCGGCGCTCACCGAGACGCTGGGCGTGGGCAAGGGCAGCGTCAGCCTGAAGGACCTCCACCAGGCCGACCTGATCATCGTGGCGGGCCAGAACCCGGGCACCAACCACCCCCGGATGCTCTCCGCACTGGAGCGGGCCAAGCGGGCCGGCGCGTCGATCGTCAGCGTCAACCCGCTGCCGGAGGCCGGGCTGGAGCGGTTCAAGAACCCGCAGCACGCCCGCGGGCTGGTCGGGCACGGCACCAAGCTGACCGATCTGTTCCTGCAGATCCGGCTCGGCGGGGACCTCGCACTGTTCCGGGCCCTCAACCGGATGATCCTCGAACGGGACGGCGTCGACCGGGAGTTCGTCGACGAGCACTGCCACGGCTTCGAGGAGTTCGCGGCCGAGGTCCGGGGCACCGACCGGGAAGAGGTGCTGGCCGCCACCGGGCTGCCGTGGGAGCAGATCGAGGAGCTCGGCCGGCTGGTCCTCGCCTCCCGGAAGATCATCGTCTGCTGGGCGATGGGCCTGACCCAGCACAAGCACGCCGTGCCGACCATCCGCGAGGTGGTCAACTTCCTGCTGCTGCGCGGCAACGTCGGCCGGCCCGGCGCCGGGGTCTGCCCGGTGCGCGGGCACAGCAACGTGCAGGGCGACCGGACGATGGGCATCTTCGAGCGGCCCACCGCGGGCTTCCTGGACGCGCTGGGCAAGGAGTTCGGGTTCGAGCCGCCGCGCGAGCACGGCCTCGACTCGGTGGACACCATCCGGGCGATGCGCGACGGCCGGATCGGGGTGTTCTTCGCGATGGGCGGCAACTTCGTCGCCGCCACCCCGGACACCGCGGTGACCGAGGCCGCGATGCGCCGCTGCCGCCTGACCGTGCACGTCTCCACCAAGCTGAACCGCTCGCACGTGGTCACCGGCGCCCGCGCGCTGATCCTGCCCACCCTCGGCCGCACCGACCGGGACGTCACCGCGCACGGCGCCCAGTTCGTCAGCGTCGAGGACTCGATGGGCCAGGTGCACTCCTCGCGCGGCGGCCTGCGCCCGCCCGCCCCGGGGCTGCTGTCCGAGACGGCGATCGTCTGCCGGCTGGCCCGCGCCGCGCTCGGCCCGCAGGACACCGTGCCGTGGGAGGACTTCGCCGCCGACTACGACACCCTGCGGGACCGGATCGCCCGGGTCGTCCCCGGCTTCGAGGACTACAACGAGAAGGTCCGCCGCCCGGGCGGCTTCACCCTGCCGCACGGCCCGCGCGACTCGCGGACCTTCCCCACCGCGACCGGCCGGGCGAACTTCACGGTCAACCCGCTCACCGCGCCCGAGGTCCCGGCGGGCCGGCTGCTGCTGCAGACCCTGCGCTCGCACGACCAGTACAACACCACGATCTACGGCCTCGACGACCGCTACCGCGGCATCCGCGGCGGGCGCCGGGTGGTCCTGGTGAACCCCGCCGACGCCGCCGAGCTGGGCCTGGCCGACGGCGGCTACGTCGACCTGGTCGGCGAGTGGCGGGACGGCGTGGAGCGCCGCGCCCCGCACTTCCGGGTGGTCCACTACCCGGTGGCCCGGGGCGGCGCGGCGGCGTACTACCCGGAGACCAACGTGCTGGTCCCGCTGGACTCGACCGCGGACGTCAGCAACACCCCGACCTCCAAGGCCGTGGTGGTGCGCTTCGAGCCGGACAGCGGCGCGGACGCCGTCTAGCACCCGTCACCGGGTGCGGGCCGGCCGGCCCGCACCCGGTGCGCGGTCAGTTCTGGCCGGGCGGCAGCGTGCTCGGCGTGCCGGTGCCGGACGGCGACTGCGAACCGGTACCGGTGGGCGCCGGGCTGCCGGTGCCGGTGGCCGGGTCGGTCGGGGTGCCGGTGCCGGTGGGCGTCGGGTTGCCGGTGCCGGACGGGTCGGGCGTACCGGTCGGGGTGCCCGTCGGCGTACCGGTCGGGGTCCCGGTGGGCGTGCCCGTGCCCGGGTCGGTCGGGGTGCCGGTCCCCGGGCCGGTCGGCGTCGCCGGACCGGTCGGCACGGGCGTGCCGGGGGTGGGGGCCGGGGTGCCCGGCTCCGGGGTGCCCGGGGCGGGGGCGGGAACGGGCGGGCGCTGGTCCTGCGGGATCGGCGCGATCGGGGTGGCGGCGTTCCAGTTCGCCGGCAGGTCGGGCACCTTCCAGGCGCCGCCGGCCTCGTCCGCCGCGGTCTCCGGGTCGGGCCGGACCGCGCCGAGGATCGGGTTGCCGCCGACCGGGGCGACCCGGATCACGGTGCCCGGCCGGGGCGCGTGCACGACCAGCCCGCCGCCGATGTACATCGCGACGTGGGTGGCGCCCTCGAAGTAGATGACCAGGTCGCCGGGGCGCAGCTGGTTCAGCGGGATCCGCTTGAGCTGGGCCCACTGCTCCTGGCTGGTGCGCGGGATGGGCTTGCCGGCGTGCAGCCAGGCCTGCGAGGTGAGGCCGGAGCAGTCGAAGGAGTCCGGCCCGGCGCCGCCCCACAGGTACGGCTTGTTGAGCTGGGCCAGGGCATAGGCGACGGCGCCGCGCCCGGCCAGTGACGGGGTGCGCTCGCCCTTGCCGAGGACGCCGGAGGCCAGGAAGGCGAGCTGGGCCTCGTCGGCCTTGGCCTTCTCCAGCTTCTCCAGCTCGGAGCGCTGGGCGCCGGTGAGCGAGGAGACCAGCTGCTCGACGGCGGCGAGGTCCTTGGCGACCTGCGCCTTGGCGGCGTCCTGCTGGACCACCAGCGCCTGGGAGGCGCGGACGGCCTCGTCGTTCTGCTGCTGCAGTACGTGGAGCGCGTCGCGGTCGGCCTTGAGCTTGTCCAGGAACTCCGACTGCGAGCGGCTGGCGGCGCTGAGCAGCTCGGCGATGTGGACGGCCTCGTACGGGCTCTCGGCGAGCAGCAGTTCGGCGTAGGCGGAGGCGGAGCCGTTGCGGTACTGGGCGGCGGCGAGCTGCGCGGCGATGTCGGTGCCGGCGTCGACGGACTTCTGCTGCCGCTCGACCTTGGCCGTGAGCTCGGCGGCCTGCGCCTGCTGGTCGGCGAGCCGGGCCACGGTGCCGTTGTACTGCTCGGTGGCGGCCTCGGCGCTCTTGTACAGCGTGTGCAGCTGGTCGAGCAGCGGGCCGAGGGTGGCCTTGGCGGCGGCGAGCGGGTCGTCGCCGGGCGAGGCGGTGGGCGCGGTGACGCCCGGGCCGGCGCCCGGTTCCGGGGCGGCCCAGGCCGCCTGGGTGGCCAGCGGGAGGGCGAGTGCGGCGGCCGCGAGGACGGCTCCGCAGCGCAGGGCGGCCCGCACCCACGGTCGTATCCCCGGCTCCGTGTGCTGCGCTGCCCCGCCCATGGGTGTGCCCTCCCCCTCCTGCGGATCCTCCGATGACCCGCAGACCTCCGCCGATCCTGCCATGACCCCGCCGGTGCGAGACAGACCGCACCCCCACTGCGGGGTTAATTCTCAGGTTCGGCCGGCGCGGCGGTCGGCGCGGCGGTCGGCGCGGCGGCCGGCGGCGTTGTGAGACAGCTCTCACCAAACCGCCCTGAATCCGGACGTTCTCCGCTAATGTCCAGCTCAGCGGCCCCGACGCCACCTCCCGGCAAGGCTGCGGACACCCCTCGGACACGGTCGGAACCACGATTCCCGATCCAGTTCACCTTCCGTTCACCGAGCGTCCCTACCGTCGCGCTCGACACCAACGTCAGTGCGACAACTACGACGATTGTTTGGGTATGGAACACATCTCGTTCCTGGTGGCCGTTGTGATCATCACGGCGCTCGCCTTCGACTTCACCAACGGGTTCCACGACACCGCCAACGCGATGGCCACCTCCATCGCCACCGGAGCCCTTCGGCCCAAGGTCGCGGTCACCATCGCGGCCGTCCTGAACTTCGCGGGCGCCTTCCTCTCCGTGAAGGTCGCCACCACCATCTCCGGCGGCATCGTCAACGAGAAGACCGGCATCCAGCCGTCGATCATCTTCGCCGCCCTCGTCGGAGCGATTCTCTGGAATCTGCTCACCTGGCTGAAGGGCCTGCCCTCCAGCTCCTCGCACGCGCTGTACGGCGGTCTGATCGGCGCCACCGTGGTCGGTGTCGGCGTGAACGGCGTCAACTTCGACACCGTCGTCTCCAAGATCCTGATCCCGGCCGTCGCCTCCCCGCTGGTCGCGGGCCTGGCCGCCTGGGGTGCCACCAAGCTGGCGTTCGCGATCACCCGCCGCACCGACGGCGAGACCGCGAGCAAGGGCTTCAAGACCGGCCAGATCTTCTCCTCCTCGCTGATCTCGCTGGCCCACGGCACCAACGACGCCCAGAAGACGATGGGCATCATCACCCTGACGCTGGTCTCGGTCGGCGCCCTGCCCAAGGGCGCGCTGCCCCCCAGCTGGGTCATCGTCTCGGCCGGTGCGGCCATCGCCATCGGCACCTACATGGGCGGCTGGCGGATCATCCGCTCGATGGGCAAGGGCCTGGCCGACATCCGCCCGGCGCAGGGCTTCTCCTCCGAGTCCGCCGCCGCGACGGTCATCCTGACCTCCTCGCACATGGGCTTCGGCCTCTCCACCACCCAGGTCTGCTCCGGCGGCATCATGGGCGCCGGCCTCGGCGGCCCGAAGGGCCAGCTGCGCTGGAGCCTGGTCCGCCGCATGGTCTACACCTGGGGCCTGACCCTGCCCGCCGCCGCCACGGTGTCCGGTGTCGCCGCGTTCATCGCCGGCCAGGGCAACTGGGGCGTGGCCGTGGTGGGTGCCGCGCTGGTGGCCGGCTCGGGCGCGATGTGGGTGATCTCCCGCCGCCAGCCGGTCGGCGCCCACAACGTCAACGACGACGACGTCGACGTCACCCCGGTGGAGGTGGCCCAGGCCGCCGGCACCGCCCCCACCCCCGCCTCGACCACCGTCGCGGCCTGAGCGCCGTCGGCTGAGGAGCCATCCCCATGCACATCAAGTGGAACGCCCTGGCCCAGACCGCCGGCGTCAGCTTCGGCGTCACCCTCGCGGTGGTCGTGGTCTTCGCCATCGGCATCGTGGCGCTCTCCCGCCGGGAGGCGGCCGTGGCCGCCCGCTCGGAGGAGTCCGGGACGGCCGGCGGCGCGGCCGGCCTGCCGGCCCTGGTCGGCGCGTACACCTGCTTCGCCGCCTGCGCGGCGGCGGTGCTCTTCGGGCTGTACATGATCGCCAGCAAGTAGGCATGCGGCGAAGGGCCCGGGAGCGGATCACCG